>CAYSLN010000019.1:0-5502 GCA_964431825.1 uncultured Pirellulales bacterium
GCCATCTTGATAACATCAAGGTTATGTTCAATTACCACAACTGTATTACCCATATCGCACAGACGCTGCAGGACGGACAACAGGTTATCAATATCAGCAAAATGCAAGCCCGTGGTCGGCTCATCGAGCAGGTACAAAGTGTGCCCGGTAGCAGCCTTACCCAGCTCGGCGGAGAGCTTTACCCGCTGGGCTTCGCCGCCGGAGAGCGTCGTCGAAGACTGGCCCAGCTGCATATAACCAAGACCAACGTCATTGAGCATCTGTATCAATCTTAGAATCTTCGGGAAATTCGCAAAAAAAGCAAGCGCATCTTCGATTCTCATCTCGAGCACATCAGCAATATTCTTGCCTTTATATTTGACCTGCAACGTCTCCGGATTATATCTTTTGCCCTTGCAGCTCTGACAGTTTACATAAACATCGGGCAAAAAGTGCATCTCGATTTTCTTTGTTCCCTGTCCCCTGCAATACTCACAGCGTCCACCTTTAACATTGAAGCTGAACCGTCCGGGTTTATAGCCACGAATCTTTGCCTCGCGGGTTATGCTAAATAGTTTTCTTATTTCGTCAAAGACCCCTGTATATGTCGCGGGATTGCTGCGCGGGGTCCTGCCGATAGGCGACTGGTCTATCTCTATAACCTTATCAATCATCGAAGTACCAAAGATGGTCTTGTGCTTGCCGGGCTTTTCACGAGACTGATAGAGATGGCGCTTCAGGGCCCTTAGCAGAATCCGGCTGACCAAAGTGCTTTTACCGGAACCTGAAACACCAGTAACGCAGATAAAAACACCAAGGGGAAATTTGACATCGATATTCTTAAGGTTGTTTTCCGCGGCGGCTTTTACTTCGATGCATTTTCTTAAGTTGTAATTTCTTCTCCTAACCGGCAGGGCAATGCTCTTTTTGCCGCTTAGATAATCACCCGTCAGCGACTTAGTGCATGCGACGATGTCTTCGAAGCTGCCCTGGACAACAACCTCCCCGCCGTGGGCGCCCGCTGCCGGGCCTATATCAACAATATGGTCCGCCGTTTTGATAATATCTTCATCGTGCTCGACCACGATAACGGTATTGCCCAACCGGCTCAGCCGCTGCAGGATTCCCAACAACCGGTCGTTGTCACGCCTGTGAAGACCTATTGTCGGTTCGTCGAGCACGTAACAGACACCGACCAGACCGCTTCCGACCTGTGTGGCCAGGCGAATTCGCTGGGCTTCACCGCCGGCAAGGGTGCTGCTCATCCGGTCCAGGGTCAAATAGCCAAGTCCGACATCCAGCATAAATTTCAGCCTGGCTTTAATTTCTTTCAACACGTGAACGGCAATCACGGCCTTTTCCTCGCTCAGCTGAAGCTTATTGAAAAACCGCTGTGCCTTTTCGATACTCAGCGAGGTCAACTGATGTATGTTTTTATCTCCCACGGTAACAGCAGTAGCCTCAGGCCGAAGTCTTGCCCCCCCGCAACTTCGACAGGCATGCTCCGAAAGATAGCTGTGCAATCTGGTTTTGACATACTCGCTGGTAGTATTCTTCCATCGCCGGGTAAGATTCGGAATAACTCCTTCGAAGCTAAAGCCGTATTTTTGCTCGTCGGCCCCAGTTGTGCCGTGCATAAGAATCTTCTGAAACTTTTCTGGTATCATATCAAATGGTATCGATTTACTGATACCCGCATTCCTGCAGAATCTCTTTACCAGTCTGTTATAGAAGATATTCATCCGCTTGCCCCCTTTACGCCAGGCCTCGACAGCACCGTTTTCCAGCGAGACACTTTTGTCCGAGACAATCAGGTCGGGGTCAAACTCCAATATCGTTCCCAGACCGTCACAGCTTTTGCATGCACCATAGGGGCTGTTAAAGCTAAAAAGCCGAGGCGAAAGTTCCTCAAGGCTGACCTGCGGATGTTTGGAACAGGCCAACTTTTCGCTGTAGATAACCTGCTTCCATTGTCCGTCACTACTGCTTGCCCCGTGTGTTTTATCTTCTTTGGGTTCCTGCAGCAGCACCAGAAGCACACCATCGGCGA
Organism: uncultured Pirellulales bacterium; assembly: GCA_964431825.1. GTDB lineage: Bacteria > Planctomycetota > Phycisphaerae > Sedimentisphaerales > Anaerobacaceae > CAYSLN01. The sequence goes on from CAYSLN010000019.1 coordinate 2,030, forward strand.
GTTTCAATGCGGTCTCCACCGAATCAGCCAGCCGTACCCGAATCGAATCCTTTATTATCAACCTGTCGACAACCGCTGCGATGTCATGTTTTTTGTTTTTATTCAAGGCCGGGACATTGCGCACATCGTAAATGATTTTATCTACACGGACACGCACGAAGCCTTCCCGCTGAATGCCGGCGAAAATATCTTTATGCTCGCCTTTTTTGCCGCGAACCAGTGGAGCACAAATTTGTATTTTCGTACCCTCCGGCCGAGAAAGTATCGAATCTACTATTTGCGAAGAGTGCTGGCTTGTAATCTCTTTGCCGCATATCCAGCAGCGAGGCTGGCCCGCGCGGGCGAAAAGCAGTCTGAAATAATCATAAATCTCAGTGGTGGTGGCAACCGTCGAACGCGGATTTCCGCTGGCACTTCGCTGCTCAATTGCAATGGTAGGAGGCAGGCCTGAAATGTCAGATACAGCGGGTTTCTGCATTTGTTCGAGGAACTGACGGGCATAGGCACTGAGGGACTCTACATATTTTCTGCGCCCTTCGGCATAAATGGTATCGAAGGCCAGCGAGCTTTTGCCCGAGCCGCTGATACCGGTGATAACCACCAGCTTATCGCGCGGAATACTCAGGCTGATATTCTTGAGGTTATGCTCAGCCGCCCCCGTTATCCTAATCACCTTTTCTGCCTGCCTGGCCATCTTAATTGCCTGCCGACCTATAGTAGTGCTGCTACTGAAAATCCGACAATAACCCAAACCCGTTATTGTAACAAAATACCGCAAAAGGTAAAATGTTTAATGATAATTCGGAATAACCAAACAATTAAAGCTCAATCGTCAGCAATCAATGAAAAAGCTGCACAGATGGAACTTGTCTTACTCACAGGCAATAGCTCTGCAAAAGCGGCTGGCCTGCAAAGTGCAATTTAGAGCAATAAAGAGGTCTCCAAGACTAATTGCTGGCCTGGATTGCGCTCTTGGCAAAGATGGTCAAAGAATTATTGCCGCTGTTATAGTTCTAAAGCTGCCGGATTTCACTCCTGTAGAAACAGCCAGCGCCACTCGAAAATTAACCTTTCCTTACATACCCGGTTTGCTTTCCTTCCGTGAAGCCCCGGTTTGCATCGCCGCGGTCGAAAAACTCAAAAACCAGCCCGACGTATTCATCATTGACGGCCAGGGCATCGCACATCCACGTCGGCTTGGCCTCGCGGCACATCTGGGCTTGTTCTTCGATAAGCCAACTATCGGCTGTGCAAAAAGTAAACTAATCGGCCAATTCAAAGAACCCCCGCTTGAAAAAGGTGGATACAGTATATTAAAAGACAACAAGAGAATAAATCGACAAACGACTCGCAAGTCACAAACCACGAGTGAGGAGATAATCGGTGCGGTAGTCAGAACGCGTTCCAACGTCAAGCCGGTTTTTCTTTCGGTGGGTAACAAGTGTCTGCTAAAGGATGCGATTAAGATTACCCTCGCCTGTACCACTAAATATCGCCTGCCGGAGCCGACTCGCCTGGCTCACCAACTGGTCAGCAAAATAAAAAAAGGGCAGGCCTGAAAAAACTATCGATGAAGGCTCGAGGTGAAAAAGTCAAGCTCACTGGAATCTATAGCCACATGTATCCTCGGTAATAAATTCAGATTCGGTTCGTGGGTATTTTCTGCAGTTTAACGGACGGATGGCGTAAACAGAGCAATAAGACTTTCCATCGGGCTTGTACCTGAGGAAGGGACAGACATTAGGCAGTTTGCAACATGCCCCACAACTGTCGCATTGGCCTTTGCGCTTGTCGGAAACGGGCAGCACCGAAGTAAAAGTCCGTTTCATTTTCGCAGACCAGCTATTTCTTGTTTCTACTACCATAGGCCGTGGTTTTCTTAAATAGCGTTAGAAAACAAATACTATATCAAACACGAAAAGCCAACTTAAATTCGGAGACTTTTTGTAGCTGCCTGGCGTTTTTCGATAAATGCCGGATTAAACCGAGGGTTATACAGGCCTAGTGTTCTTAGGATTTTCTGAAGACTGCGACGACGTTTTCAACGCTGACAACGAACAGGCGATTGTCACCTTCAAAATCGACGGGTATGGCGCCCTTGGGATCGAACAGCACCTTATCATATTGAGACAGTGGTATCTCCGGCGTACTCTCGACCTCGGCTGAGACTGCCACGATTCGGCCTGTTATCGTGGGGATTTCTATATTGTCGGGCAGTTTGATTCCGCCTTTTGTTTCCTTCTTGTCCAGGTCTTTGCGAATCAGGACGCGTTTGCCTATTGGCTCGACAGTTTCAATCGGCATTGCTTCGGTTCGTTTGTCTTCATCCATTTTACCGGCCCTAAAGCAGTGGCACCCAGCTGGCGACCACATACACATTAGCTCTTGTTTTTTGCAGTTTTCCTGGCCTTTTTTCTTCCGAGGATTTGGTCGGCCTGCTCCCACGTCTCAGGTGGCCATTGTTTAGAGGACTGCAATTCCTTCAGATGGTCCAATTGCTTGATGCCTATAATGGTTCTGCACTTCGGGAACCTGTTGCAGCCAAGGAAAGGACCCTTCTTGCTTTGCCTGATTACCAGCTCGCCATCCTTGCACTTATAGCACTTAACACCTGTCGGCTCTGCGGGCGGCTTCGGCGGAAGGACATTGCCCTGCCTGTCCAGCTTAAGGGTCGTTTTGCAGTTGGGATAGTCGCTGCATCCTATGAACGCTCCGAATCGCCCACTCTTGTGAATCATAGGCTTACCACAGTTGGGGCATTTGTGTTCACTTACCTTCTCCTCTATCATTTTGCCATCTTTGTCGCAGGGGCAGGCGAATTTGCACTTTGGATACGCAGAACAGCTTAAGAATTTGCCGCTTTTACCAAATCTGTAAAACAGTTGCTGGCCGCAATCCGGACAGTTGTACTCGCTTGGCGAGACTTCCGCCTTGGCGTGCTTCATTTGTTCCATTGCCGTCTCGAGGTTTTGCCTGAACGGACTGTAAAAATCCTTTAAGACTCCGAGCCAGTCAAGATGTTGTTCTTCTATTTTGTCGAGCTGCTCCTCCATATAGCGGGTAAAAGCTATATCCATTATCTTCGGGAAGTAGTCGCTGAGCTTGTCGGTAACTACCTCGCCAAGGTCGGTGGCGAAGAACTTCTTGTTTGTTTGCTCGACATAGCCTCGGTCCTGTATTGTACTTATGATTGCAGCGTAAGTACTTGGTCGGCCGATACCTTCACTTTCCAAAGCTTTGACCAGTGAAGCCTCGGTATATCGAGCCGGCGGTTTGGTAAAATGTTGTTCAGCTTTAATATCAACGACTGCCAACTTCTGGCCGACTTTTATCGGGGGCAGCTGTTGTTCGTTCGATGAAATCGACCAGACCTTTGTGAAACCATCAAAGACCAGCACGCGCCCGGCGGTTCTGTACCAGCACCGTCCAAGGGAAGTATCCGCGGCGATATTCAGACTCGTCACATCCCATTT
>CAYSLN010000019.1:5602-19024 GCA_964431825.1 uncultured Pirellulales bacterium
GCCACCCTCATGGTTCTTTTTGCGGTAAAGCCCAGCCGATTCGCAGCGGCCTGCTGTAAAGTGGAAGTTATAAAAGGCGCGGGCGGCTGAGAAACGGACCGCCTGGTTTGAATATCGTCCAGCTTAAACTCTGCCTGCTTTAGCGCTTCAAATACCTGCTGGGCCTTTTCTTTGTCAGATGCGCGAAATTTCTCATCACCTATTTTGTACAGTTCAGCCTTAAAGGCATTATGCTTCAGCAACCACTCACTTTGTTCGGCTGCGCCCGGGGCTTTATCACCCTCTGTCTTGACAGTTATAAAATCAAGCCAATCCTGGCAATAGTCACTTTCCAAATCAGTAGTAAAAACGGTCGGTATGAGCCAGTATTCCTCAGGTTCGAACTTGCGGATTTGCCGCTCTTTTTCGACTATTATTTTCACGGCGACAGACTGCACTCTGCCGGCTGAGAGACCACGGGCGACCTTTTTCCACAGCAGCGGACTTATTTGATAACCCACTATCCTATCGAGGATTCGCCGAGCCTGTTGCGCCATAACCTTGCCCATATCAATTCTTCCCGGCTCGGCAAAGGAACGTTTTATGGCTGACTGGGTTATAGCGTTGAAAATCACGCGGTATGTTTTTCCCTCCGGCACACCGAGGATTTGCGCCAGATGCCAAGCGATTGCTTCACCTTCACGATCCAAGTCGGTCGCCAAAAAAAGCTTGTCGCATTTTTTAGCTGCAGCTTTTAGAGCCGTTACAGAGCGTTTTTTGCCTGGCATTATCTCGTAAGTGGGTTCGAAATCGTTGTCTATATCGACGTTGAGGCCCTTTGAGGGCAAATCTCGCACATGGCCCATCGAAGCCTTTACTTCAAAGTCCGAGCCAAGATACTTGTTTATAGTCTTGGCCTTCGCAGGGGATTCGACAATCACCAAGGATTTACGTAAATTCGACTTCGCCATAAATAAACCTCAGCCGTCGTTAAAGCAGCTCTTAGTCTTCGGCGCCGGGCCTCGTCCGGATTCAACTACGATTGACGATATATGAACCACTTATCGGCTTATCGGCAATGTGACAAACAAAATTTAGAATTGGACAAATATAGATGAGCTCCAGATATGTCAAGGAAAAACAATTCCTATTGGTTTGCAGGCCGCAATTGAGGGGATCCAACAGCAGGATATCATACAACTACCTGTCTTTTTGGGAAAAAAACGTTTGACGCCATGAACTCATCCGCAATAAAATCGTATATAAATCGTTCGAATCGTCTTTTTTCGCAGTCAAACCATTGGTATTGGCGATTATGCCGTTGTTCTTATTAATTGGGAGATTAAAATGCAAACAGATGGTCAAAGGCAAAACAAAAAGAAATTTCCACTCTATTTTGTAAGTTCAACTTTCTTTTTAGTATTACTCTTCATTGCTCCTCTGTCGGCCTTCGCGGAAGACAAAGACAGCATTGATACCCTGAGACGGATGGGTAAAGCCTTTGCCTCAATCGCCGAAAAGGCATCGCCGGCTGTGGTCGGGCTAAAAACCGAAAAGACCGTCACGCAACAATCAATATTCGATGAATCGCCCTTCGGCGAACAGTTTGACCCGTTCAACGACGATTTCTTTGATTTTTTCTTCCGCCGTCGCTCTCCCCGCTCCCCCCGCCAAAGCCCCCCCCAGCGCAAACGTCAACAAATCGCTCAGGGCTCCGGCTTTATTATCTCGTCCGACGGCTATATCCTCACAAACAATCATATGGTCGATGAAGCTGAAAAAGTTGAGATCGAACTCGCAGACGAGAGGAAGTTCACCGCTGAGATTATAGGAACAGACCCCGAGTCTGACGTCGCGGTAGTAAAAATCGATGCCGAAGACCTGCCCTTCCTCAAACTGGCCGATTCCGATACCCTCGAAGTCGGGGAATGGGTTCTTGCTATCGGCAATCCTTTAGGTCTGAGCCACACCGTAACCGCTGGAATAGTAAGCGCAAAGGGTAGAAGCGGTTTTCGTCTCGCTACCTATGAAAATTTTATCCAGACCGACGCCGCAATAAATTTCGGCAATTCGGGAGGTCCTCTAATAGACCTTGACGGTGAAGTGGTAGGAATTAACACTGCCATTGTCGGCCCAGGGGGTAATATAGGAATCGGGTTTGCGATACCTATAAATATGGCTAAGAACATTTACGAGCAGCTCATCGAAAGCGGAAAAGTTGTCAGAGGCTATCTCGGCGTTATCCCCCAAGATATGGACCCGGAGATGGCCGAGGCCTTTGGCTTAAAAACCGGCAAAGGTGTTGCTATTTCTGAGGTTACTGAGGGTTCCGCCGCCGACAAAGCCGGGCTAAAACACAATGACATCGTTCTTGAACTCAACGGCGAGCCGGTAGAATCGGCCGATGTATTCCGGAACCAGGTCGCAATGCTTCAACCGGACACCGAGGTCAAAATGGTTATATGGAGGGACGGAAAACGAAAAACTCTTACCGCTAAGCTCGATAAACGCCCGCCGATTGAAGAACTCGCCGGCACCCTATCGGCGGAAACAACCGAGGAACTGGGATTTACCGTTCAAAATCTAACTGAGGAACTGGCCCAGAAGTACGGCTACGAAGGACAAAGCGGAGTTATCGTCAATAAAGTTGAACCCGGCTCGGAAGCTAACCAAGCGGGTATCGTGGCGGGCACGCTAATCAAAGAAGTCGACCGCAAGCAAGTTAAAAACACAAAAGAATTCAACGAAGCAATAACAAAAGCAAGAAAAAAAGGAAAGGCTCTGCTATTAGTAAAACGAGACCGATACACGTTCTTTGTTCTTCTGCCACTTTCCGAAAAATAAGTGAAACCGGCAACCGTTCAGGTCCGAAAAGGCCTGAACGGTTGCAAAAATACCAGCCCTTTCTTCACGCGAAGTAGATACAGCCAAACTATATGCAACACATGGAGCTTGCTTCTCGAGAGTTAAGTTAGGCAAAACACAGCTTATCCAATATTCTATCATTCTATTATAACCACCTATTATCACCACACCGACAGAAAATTACACTTGACCAAACACTGTACTTCTTTAAACTTTCATCCGTTACCTCGTCGGACTTTTGTAAATTCTGTCAAGTGGGGCATTATGCGAAGAAGTTTGTCCGTAATATTATTTTCTGCTCTCGCCTTTTTATGCTCTGGTTCTGTATCAACCAATGTTCCGCTTGACCACTGGAGTTATAATGCCATCGACAAGCTCATCGGCCAAGGACTTATCGAAAGCGCCATGATGACTACCAGGCCGGTTTCCCGTCTCGAAATGGCCAGGCACATCGCCGAGGCCACTGAAAAATTTCAGCAACTCGACGAGAGAAACGAAATAATTTCGGCCATTCTCGACAGGCTCAAAGAGGAATTCAAAACCGAGTTGGCCATTATGACTCTTCCGGGTGGAAACTCTGCCGATGATTTTATAAAACCGATTGAGGACCCTTATTTCAAATACGTATATGCAGACAAGAGACCCGACCTCGAAAACCAGCGGGGTGACACATTTCAGAGGCAGTCCAATTACAGGGCCGGCTTTTCCTCGCGAATGAAGCTTTTTGATAATGTGGCCTTTTATGTGCATCCGGAATATGTCGATTCCTCTTCGGCCTCCGACAGTGACGTCGAACTGATAGAAGCTTATGGTAAGTTCATGCTCGGCGACCTCGAAGTTGAAATAGGCCAAGATTCACTCTGGTGGGGACCAGGCTACCACGGCTCAATGCTTATCAGTAATAATGTAGAACCTTTCAAGATGGTCAAGGTCTCCAATCCCCATCCCGTAGAGTTACCCTGGATATTCCGCATTTTTGGCCCGTCCAAGTTAGTATGGTTCTTAACCGAACTGGAACAAAACAGAACCATACCCCAGGCAAAACTAACAGGACTCAGATTCAATTTCAAACCTCATCCTAACTTAGAAATAGGCCTGTCGAGAACTATAATGCTCGGCGGCTCAAACGTTCCAAGCACCGATGCGGCGGATTACCTCGAAATATTCTGGCCCAATAATGAGCAGGGATTCGAAAACCAACTGGCCAGCATTAATGTCTCTGTCCTGGTCCCGCTAAACAACGAAATGCCTGCAAAATCTGTCAAGCTTTATGCAGATTTTACCGGAGAAGATGCATCAGGTTTTAGCACATTTACACCATTACTCGGAATGCAGCTAAACGACATTCTTCTAACGGGCAGAACTGATTTGCGCATAGAATACGCAGATAATAACGTCTCTGACTCTCCAGGCGTGTTTTACACCCATAGCATCTACCAGTCCGGCTATACATACAATGGCAGAATAATCGGTCACCACATGGGTACAGCCACGCGAGATTTATATATCAGACTCACCCACTATCTCACAAAAGATATTATCTTAGGTGCTGAATTCAATAGAGAAACAGTGGGACCCCCTACAACTCCGCAACAAACCACTAATCAACTTGGATTTGACCTGACGCTCTTTGCCAAAAACGACTGGCAGCTAAGCACAGGCTACCGGTATGAAGATTACGAAAACAGCAACATGAAAGATAACCATATTTTTCAGCTTCAACTGATTCGCAAGTTTTAACAACAACTACAGCCACAGCCGCATCTCAACACGAAATGCTTTGACAAAATTAGTAAAAAATCGTTATACTATAAACACTCAAAGGATTTTGCGCCCGTAGCTCAATTGGATAGAGTCGCGGACTTCGAATCCGAAGGTTGCAGGTTCGAGTCCTGCCGGGCGCGTTAGCACGCTAAAGCAGCCGGTTTCATCCGGAGCCGTTTCTTTTATGTCAACGCTGAACGTCGATTTCAACAGATGCTTTCTTGATTCCGTTCGAAGAAGCTGCCAGCCTAATCCTGCCCCGCTCGCGAAGGGATTGGAGAATAACTAATCCTCTTCCGTGATATGCTTTGTGCACGCTGTCTTTGTAATCCTCATGGCTGGACAGGTTGCCGTTTTCGATACCGATGATTCTACCCGGGCCTTCCACCTCAAATGTGATTTCGTTTTGAGCATCAGGAACACGAACACCATTGTCATCAACAACACGGAATTCGATATGACAGATGTCTTTGCCGTCTGCACGGATCTGAGTCACATCGGGTAACAACTCAATCCGACTCGCAGAGGTTGCTGTCCTCAAAACATATTCACAAACAGCTTTCCCGTTGTTACGCCCCACAGCCTTGAGAGTTCCCGACTCGAAAGGAACCTGCCATCTTAAAACACCTTCCTCGGCTTCCGACAGATGCATCGTTCCGACAGATTTGTCATTGAGTGTCAGCGCTACTTCGGGGCAATTAGTATAGCAGAACACAGTCACCGTGCTATCCTGTGGCCAGTTCCAGTGCTCGGCTGCACGCATGCGCCGCCGTCTGCCGGGCTGCCTATCAGAAACACAGATATAAACCATCGGCTCATCACTCCATAAGCTCTGCCTGAACCAGGCGAGTGGTTTTTTGAATCCGCATAAATCGAGCAAGCCGGAACCATTTGCCTTATCCGGCCATCTTCGGGCTTCGCCGAGGTAGTCGATACCAGTCCAGAGGAATTGGCCAGCCACATAATCGTTGTCTCTTACTGCAGTCCATGCGCTATACCTATCATTATTTTCGCTTCCGAATATAAACCGATTCGGATAAGTCTCGTGGTCGGCTTCGTAATACTGCTCCTGATAATTGTATCCCACTACATCCAGAAGCTGCGGGAGCCCGACGGCATTGGACATCGGTATGTTTGCAAGCGCTGCTGTGACGGGACGTGTTCGGTCCAGTTTTTTGACTGCCTCGATAAGCGGCCTCGCGTGCTTTACAAGGTTTTGCGCAGAAGGATGGTCAGGTCGATATTCCTCACCCAAAACAGAATGCGAAAACGGGTCATTGGTATAATCAATCTCGTTGCTGATACTCCACATAATAATAGATGGATGATTTCTGTCTCTGCGGACCATATCTTCCATGTCAATAACAGACCATTGAGCAAAAACTTCGCCGTAGCCAAACCGGCTGGGCCGGCCCACATTCCAGCCACTGACCCATTTGTTCTTTGGAGGTGTGAATTCGTCAAAGGCCTCATCTTTAACCAGCAAACCAATTCTATCACAAATATCCAGCAGTTCCGGGGCCGGAGGATTATGACTGGTCCTGATAGCATTGGCTCCAAGTTCCTTCATCAAAAGCAATCGCCTCTCAAGCACCTTCTCCGGCACCGCCGCACCAAGACACCCCGCATCATGGTGCAAACACACACCTTTGAGTTTGACGGGCTTGTCATTGAGGAAAAAGCCTTTGTCCGCATCAAACCGAATTGTACGAATACCAAAGTCTGTTTCAGTCTCATCAAACGATTTTGAATCACTCTCAAGGCGACTTCTCAGTGTATAAAGTACCGGCGATTCAATTGACCATAACTGTGGGCTTTTGATTTTAATCTCCTGGATGATAGTATCTTCTCTTGTGGCTTTAAGGCTGCCGGAATTAGTAAGACTTGCCACTACATCCCCTTTTGCTGTGACAACGTCCGATTGAAGTGCAAAGGTTTTATCCTGAGCATACTCGTTCTTGAGCGTAGTTTCGATGCGAATAACAGCAGAATCTTTTTCGACCTTTGGTGTAGTAACGTAAGTGCCCCAGTGACCTATATGGAGTTTGTCTGTTATGCACAGACGCACGTGCCGATAAATGCCTGAACCGGTATACCACCGCGAGTCAGCGTATTTGCTATGGTCTACGCGAACTGTTATCACATTTTCCTCAGAGCCGAACTTAACATGAGGTGTCAGGTCGTACTGAAAACTCGAATACCCATAAGGCCGCCTTCCCATAAAGTGCCCGTTAATCCAGACCTCGGAGTTGTTGTATACGCCGTCAAATTCTATAGCTATAACCTTATCTTTCTGGTCCGGCTGCAGAGTAAAACTCTTACGATACCAACCAACGCCGCCGGGCACATATCCGTTGCCGCTGCTATATTCGGCGCTAAAGGGGCCTTCTATACTCCAGTCGTGAGGTAGGTCTACCTTGCGCCAGTCAGAGTCATTGAAGTCCGGCATCATCGCCGTAGGAAATTCGCCTTTGCTGAAGCGCCAATCAAAATCGAAATCGATGTAAGTTCGAGTAGAAGTCGTTATTGCAGAGGTATTTAGATTGTCAAACGCCGACATGTCCCATTCATCGCGCCAGCCTATCTTGAATCCTTCATCGGTAAATTGTATAGGCAGCCAAACATAACGGCCATCGATTGCGTTTCCTGGTCGCCACATATCAAACATCGCGATAAAAGCGTCTTTCTTTCCATGAACAGGCAGGATGAAAGTGCTCTGGCAACCAAAAGTTTTTTCTTTGCCCAAACCATTTTTCGGATTAATTCCCTCACACGGATTGCCCAGTTCTTTCCAAGACCCCCATATAAAATCAGCCATAGCTGAACGTGCCTCGTTCGGTTTCCAGCCGGTACAACCTGACCCAATGAAATAATATTTTCCCTGCCGCTTGCAGATGGCTGGTGCTTCCATATAACGCCCTACGAAAACACGCTCGTACTTTCCATCGGGCCCAAGATAATCCTCGGTTAAAAGGCTGATTTGAAATGTCTCATTGTCTTCCGATGCATAAAGATGGTATGCCTTTTTGTCCTCGTCAACAAACAGCGTCATGTCACGAGCCATCTGGCCATTGGGACGAAAGCTCTTTAGAAAAGTGTATGGCCCCATTACGCTATCAGCCACTGCCATACCACTGCACGCAGAGTTATAGCCCTGTCCAATAAGCTCCAAATGGAACCACATAACAAACTTCTTTGTTTTTTCATTGTAGATAACCTTGGGCCGTTCAAGAATACAACCTTTAGTTATGTCACTGTTTGGGTCGTCAGAAACCGCCAGAGCAATCCCTTCATCCTTCCAGTTATAAAGGTCGCTCGAACTATAACAGTGAACACCGACATTAGCTCTGTTGCCTCGCCTGCCTTCTGTCTTGTGCTCCCCGAACCAATAGTACACCCCATCGTGAAAGAGAACACCTCCACCATGAGCATTCACATGAACGCCTTTGTTATCGAGCCAGAATTCACCCGGGAAGAACTTTTCGAGTTTGACCTGTTCATCACCGACTGCCCGAACTGCAAAAAACTGCAACATTATAACTACGAGGACGAAAAAATACTTTGCCGGTTTCATAAATTGCCCCTCAATTACCGGTTCATGCCACAGCTACTATAATTGGAATGCTATCGCCTTTTGCGCAAAATCATCTGGGTGTATTATATTGGGAATATTAGGAATTTACAGTGGCAATTATGCGTTGTGATGGACGGGAAAGGCGCGTGCTGTATTACCGTTGTCGAAAAAGACCGTCCCTGGTAGCTCAGTGGATTTAGTTGCTGAAGACACTTGTGCCAAATACTTCTGCCAAGCACCTTCGGCTGGTCTTTGGCCAGTCTCACAAGCCTTTTTAGCAGCCGTTAATACTTATAATATAAAGAGTTACAAACGCTCTTGGAATGAAAGGTTGCAAATCACGTTTCTTCGCTTTACAATTCCCGTTTCCACTTAGTTTTTTGAAAGGGTTAATTGATGAAATACGATGTAGCTGACTTATCACTGGCAACCATTGGCAAGAAACGCATTCTATGGGCAGATAATGATATGCCGGTTCTAGCAACGATCCGGAAAAGATTCGCGAAAAACAAGCCTCTAAAGGGCAAAAACGTTTCAGCCTGTTTGCACATAACCGCTGAGACAGCCAATCTGGCCAGAACACTGAAAGCAGGTGGTGCAAACGTTGTTCTTTGTGCATCCAATCCACTCAGTACCCAGGATGATGTTGCGGCTTCGCTGGTGAAGGATTTTAAGATAGCAGTCTTTGCTGTTTGTGGTGAAGACCGCAGCACCTATTACAAGCATATCAACGCAGCTATCAATCATAAACCTGTTATTACATTTGATGATGGTGCTGATTTAGTGAACGAGCTACATACTCGCAGAAAGAAAGATGCCGGCCGCATTATAGCAAGTATGGAAGAAACCACTACTGGTGTTATTCGCCTGAGGGCGTTAGCAAATGAAGGTAAGCTGAAGTTCCCCGTCATCGCGGTAAACGATGCTGCGAGCAAACACCTGTTTGACAATCGCTACGGTACGGGTCAGTCCACAGTTGATGGTATTATTCGAGCGACCGATTTTCTGGTGGCCGGCACAAAGGTTGCCGTAGCTGGATACGGATGGTGCGGCCGCGGTCTTGCTATGCGGGCCAAGGGAATGGGAGCAATCGTTATCGTCACGGAAGTCGACCCCATTAAGTCCCTTGAAGCAGCCATGGACGGCTTTCAGGTAATGCCGATGCAGGAAGCGGCAAGAGTAGCCGACCTGTTCGTGACGCTTACCGGCAACAAAAATGTTATACGGGCTGAACATTTCCGCGCTATGAAGGACAGAGCGGTCGTTGCCAACAGCGGACATTTCAACGTCGAGATAGACATACCCGCCCTCAAAAGAATCAGCAAGAAAGTCAACCGTAACGTACGCAACTATGTTGACGAATACGTCCTCAAAAATAACAGGCGGATTTACCTTTTGGCTGAAGGGCGATTAATTAACCTCGCCGCAGCCGAGGGCCATCCTGCAAGCGTGATGGATATGAGTTTCGCGACGCAGGCATTAGAGGCTGAACATGTGCTAAAAAAGCAAGGTAAACTTGCTGTTGCGGTACACGATGTCCCGATAAAGATAGAACAACAAGTATGCAACCTAAAGCTGAAATCAATGTCGATTGGAATAGACAAACTTACAGCCGAACAGGTTGAATACCTCACCAGCAGTGGCGAAGGGACATAACGGATCCATGCCACGGCTCACGAGACGAAGCCTATGGATAATAAAGAAGTGGCAAAGACATCCAAAGCAGCGTCAAAGTCTTTTATGGCTGTCGGTCCCACGCTGCACTACAGTCATGAGAACGTTCAAAGGTGTTGGTTCCTTGCGTTAGTGGCTTTCAGTCTGAGCTGCATTTTCTGGTCGAAGATAGTTCATGGTACATTCTTCTCGTTCAATCTTGAGACAGTAACATCTTTCGAAGCCTGGCGATTAGGCCAATTCACCATGACCGGCGTAAGCATATTTGAATATCCCTGGCAGATTCTTGTTTTAGGGCTGCTTATGGGTATTTTCGCAATCTCGCCGGTGCTGATATCTCAGCTTATGAGTTTTCGCCACAGCTTTATTTTCATATTAGCGGTGCTATTCCTTGCCAATCTGCCTGGTTTCGCGATTTGCCTTCTTGTAAGTTGTATCGGTATAGCGTGTCGGCCATTGCGTTTTCGCTCCCGGATTATCGCGATAGCACTATGCACTGCCCCGCAACTTATCTACTGGGGATTTCTTGGCGGCGCAAGAGGCGTAGAACCTGTCGCATGGGGTTTTTCTTTTGCGCCCTGGGTTTGCGCCTGGTTTGTCGGCCTGATTGTAGCAGGTTCAGTTCTTGGAATAGGCCACTTTACACGTTATCGTCCGGGCCTGGTCTGGATTTTCACTTCTCTGACACTTTTGGCAGCGATTGTCGTCTCTGAAACAAAAGTCGGCTCCGATGAGCTGGATTATCAGCTCTATGTGGCCAAGAACAATCCGGAGTACATCAGCGAATTCCGCGATCACAGCATAACAAAAGCACTGGACGAAACAATTACAGACCCCGCCGTCAGAAAATACTTAGAAGGCTTCTTTTACCCTACCGAACCCATACCACTTCGAGAGGAACTCAAAAAGGAAATCCAGATTCAGTTAAGTTATGACCGTTGGCCGAGCTGGTTTATAGTCTCTGAGGAGCTAAGGTATCAGGAAAAAAAACAATGGCTCAACCAGCAATATAACCTGTTTACCAATCCACCCAAACCATGGTGGATGCCAACACTGCTGTACAGTCAATTAATTAAAAGACGCTCGACAAGCAACCGCATGCCTATCGCCCTCTACTACAAAGCGCTTCTGAGTGAGCACAACCCGGACGTCAAGCTTCTGGGCCAAAAAGAAGTATTGCACTTCTACAGTGATTACCCACGTGAAAGGTCGCGAGAGATTTGGTATCGGCTATACCGGGAATTCGGTGACAGCCCGGAATCGCTTGAGGCACAGTGGCGCATTGCAAAGCATTGGGCCGGCCAAGGCAGGTTCAAGCTGGCTGATGAACTTCTCGGCCAGATCCAGGTCAACCTCGACAAGCGATTGAAACTAATCAGCCAGGAGCAAACAAAAAGCGATACGCTTTTTAGTCCCTTCCGCCCGCCGGATGACTCGGCAATGACAAAGTCCAACCTAATCGAACTGCAAATAAGAACAAATCGGTTGCGCAGTCTGATAGGCTCGGAAAATCGAACCGATGAGTCACAGTCGGCTGCGCGTTTGGCAAAATTTGCTATGCTGAATCCGCACGCCCTAGATTACGACCAACAGCTCGACATATTGCTGGAACAAATTGGCAAAAATGACCCGCTTCACGACAACATCTTATTGGCCCAAATAAAACTCATCGTAGATGAGCAACTACAGGCTGAAAAACTAAGCCAGTTGTACAGAGAATTCCAAAATACTGACGGCGGGATGCAGGCATTATACGAACTGGCCCGCCTGAAGATTGGCCTGTATCAGAAAGAGCCAAATCCGGAACAAAAGAAAAAATGTTTGGCCGACGCAAGAACGGCTTTGACAAGCTTTATAAGCTCGTATCCCGATAGTTTCTACACCGAGCAGGTTAAAAAGATTCTGGATGACTTGCCGACAGTTGAACAATAGACAACATTGTCCCCATGGGGGATTGTAGTTGACATTTCTCCCAAATTTGCTATCATAAACACCAACAAACGGTATTCTTCGCACTTTTTAACCCTCTTTGTTGTTACGGATTAGCTAAGAACGGTAAAAGTGAAAATGCGCGATTACGACTTACAGTTACAGGTGATAGTGGTTGGAAGTTCGGCTGATACGTTTGTCGGCCATGTCGCTAATATGCTCAGCGACTACGAAGTTGACTTTACCCTCTGCGGTAATGTTTATTCCGCTGTCGGCAAATTGGCGAAAAATAAAAGTGAAGATGTCCTGATTATTGGTCGAATCGAACATTTAAGTAAAGACCAAGGGCGATTTTTCCATATAGCCTGCCAGTATGGTTATACCTGTTTCTGCCTTACAGATGACGGCGGGTTACGCAATCGCAAGCCGATTCTGGCAGCAATGCAAAAAGGTGCCCTTGTGACAAGTGATGTGGCAGAGCTTGAAGGACTGATAAAGAAAATACTCAAAGACCGCCGGGCCTGCCCGACAGAAAAAAGAGAAACTAACGAAACACAGACCTTAATCAAAGATGAATTTCTTGCGACTAAAGCTGAACTGGATGCTTTACTCAGGGCTTAGATGATGAGAACTCACGATGAACAAATTTCCTCTGGTGGAGATATTCGAAAAATCCTCCTGGTAGGCGATATCAGCAAAGCCTTTTTAGACACCGACTCTATCACCAACAAAAACTGCGAAGTCCATGCCAGTATGCTTGACGCAATCGACGTGGCAGCAAAAAACAACTTTGCTGCAATCGGTGTTGTAATGGCCGGAATACCGGCCAAACTAAGTTCAGCCCTGAAAGCCCTCAGAGAGGTCAGCTCGGACGCAAAAATTATTCTCCTGGCCCAAATGTATGAGGAACCGATAGCAAGACAACTTGTCAGCTCAACCTCCAACGGCACAAGTGTAGCGGATGATTATTTGATTTGCCCGGTCCATGCAAACAGGCTTCACGAATGTACTGTGTCCATCCAAGGCCCCGCCCAGATCGAGACCACTCCCCCTTCTACTATCGATTCGACGTTGGAAACCAAGATTAAACAGCTTGAAAAACTCGCTACAGAAGATGATTTGACAGGCCTCAAGAACAGAAGATATATCTGGGAGTTTTCCAGGCAAATTATAGAACACGTCAAGAAAGAAAATGGACGGGTGACGCTGCTTGTTTTTGATATTGATAATTTTAAACATTACAACGACCTCTACGGCCATTCAGCCGGCGACAAAATCTTGAAACAAACTGCCGCTCTGATTCGGCGATGCTGTCGTGCACACGATGTTGTTGGCAGGATTGGGGGCGACGAGTTTGCGGTTATCTTCTGGCACGACCCACAGCGAGATACCACCAGTGACGAAGCTGAGAGACGCTCGGCGATGGCTGACCACCCTACCGAGGCTATCTTCATATCAAAGCGATTCAGAAAAGAATTCGAGAAGGCAGAACTGGGTTCCAGTTTCACAAAGGAAAATGAACTGAGCACCGGTTCCCAGACGCCGTTGCACCTACTGGGCCCGAAAGGCAAAGGAGTCCTGACAATAAGTGGCGGCCTGGCAAGCTTCCCACGTGATGGTTCCAAAATTCAGGAGCT
>CAYSLN010000020.1:0-372 GCA_964431825.1 uncultured Pirellulales bacterium
TTATAAGTTGCTTTTTTGTTTGGTGGGGTCTGTGGTTGTTTGACTTTCCTTTGGAGTGATATCGTGTGTTTTTGGAAGCGTGAAGGAGAAAGTACTTCCTCTACCAGGTTCGGATGCCACCCAAACTTCTCCACCATACATTTCAACAATTTTCTTTACGAGAGTAAGGCCGACGCCGGTGTTTTCGAGGCCATCTCTCGGTGATAATGTCTCGAACATGCGGAAGATTTTTTCAAAGTATTTTTCTTTAATTCCAGCGCCGTTGTCCGTGATACTAAACTTCCAGAAGCTATTATCTTCAACACATTCGATTTTTATCTGTCCCTGCGGCTTGTCCATGAATTTTATGGCGTTGCTGAGCAGATTCTGGAA
>CAYSLN010000020.1:382-4963 GCA_964431825.1 uncultured Pirellulales bacterium
ACCTGTGTGATTCTGGTTTTTTCGCTCACGATTTCGGGCAGTGGATTTTCGATTGTAATTTCGACATTGTCCGGTGGGGCAAGTGTATCGACAATGTCCGGCATAAGCTCATTAAGGTTTATCTGTACTTTTTCTTCCTGAATGCGTCCAACTCTGGAGTATTGTAAGACCCCATCAATCAAATTTTGCATTCGGTCCACCCGACTCAAGAGCAGATTAAGATTCTCTTTGCCCTCTTCATCGAGCTTGTCGGCATAGTCTGTTAGTATCCAATCGGCGAGCGTTTTTATACCGCGGAGAGGCGCTTTCAAGTCGTGTGATATTATGTAGGCGAAATTCTTTAATTCCTTATTGACCTTTTCCAATTGCCGGAGGAGATGCTCCTGGTGGTGCTCGGCTTCTTTGCGTTCCCTGATGTCAACAAAGCTTTCGATTAAGTATCCGTCCAGCGAGGTAGCCGCAACGGTCTTGAGAATAGGGATTTCGGTGCCATCAGCTCTTAACAGGACTTGCTCTGAGTTGTCCACAGTCTGGTCGAGGTCTGTTATTGGGCACTTGCCTTTCTCAGCGGGGCATATGAATTGGTGGCATGTTTTGCCGATGATTTGGTCTCTGGGCAAACCGATAATCTCAGCAGCAAGTGGATTTACATCGGCGACTTCGTGGGTCTTTGCATCAATGATGAGCACTCCAGTCAAAATGGATTCCAATATGGTTCTGAGGCGTTGCTCGCTTTCTCGCACCGCGTCTTCCATCTTTTTTCTTTCATCCCAGAATCTGTTTATCTTATACTTTGCGGCTTTTTCCGTCATTTCCGGGTTCTTGTTCAGGTATTCCTGAACGTGTTGCTCAATCTTGTCAGGGTGAGCCATGATGAAACGGCATGTCTTGTCACCCTTTGCCTGGCACAGGATTTCTGCGGCTACAAGAGGAACGCCGAAGCTTTCTTCGCACCATCCAGAAGAATAGCCGGCGTTCATTGCGCATACAGGGAAATCGGTTTTTATGCCCCTTTTCAACCATGCGTCAGACTCGAATGAGAAGGGGTGGTCATATATCAGGTAGTAGTTCTCGTCCGGTGAAGGTCTGGACTCAGGGGAAATATCAACAAAGGCCCATCCGGTATGTGAGAAGTGAATCGGTCCGGCGGAAAGCTTCTCGATAGGGTCTTCCAAGCCCATTTTCTCGTGGAAGTTTCGAGCATCCATTTTTCCAATAGCATGAGCCAAGTCAAAGAAAAGGCTCCTGGCAATGTCAGACGCTTTTTCCTCCCCCCAGTCCTTAAACAAGTTTTTTACGGTCTCGAAAAAATCAACAGACATTGAAGCGGCTCGGATGAGGATATAACGTTGGCCGAATATTTCAATTGTCCCTTTTGACGCGTCTTCTTTCTTTTGCTGAAAGTATTTGCTTACGTACTCCTGGGCCTTCTGAAATAACCCTTCAAATTCCTTTGGTACTTTTACTGTATCCAACATATTCTTTTTCCTCTATAACAGGCCCTATCCTGTCTGTGCTTTTATAAGTGGGTCAGCAAGTGGCTTTTGCGTCTACCGATGCTATACCCACAGGTTCCATTATGGCCGGCTTGGGCATAGTAAAGCAAAAACTCATGGTGCGTGTGTCGGGGTGTTCGATGCATATGCTTGCGCCGTGCATTTCAATTAGTTCCTTTGCCGCAAACAAGGCGAGAGACCATTGCTCTTCCTGCACGGTACCACATTGTTGTTTAATCCAGGTAAAGCGGTCGAAAAGTTTATCCGTTTCGACAGTCTTTATGCAGGGATTGTTGTTGTGGATTGCGACGGAAATATGACTTCCAATATCGTTGGCCTTGACCTCCACGAGGCTGTTTTGACTGGCGGCATTGACCATATAGCCGATGAGGTTAATTAAGGCCTGTGTTATTTTTTCCGGGTCAGCAGTCAGGATAAGCTCAGAGTCGGACAGAAGATTCCTAATCTCGACATTTCTCTCTTTCGCGAAGGGTACGAGAGCTTGCACTGCTTTGTCGACAGCTGAATTAAGGTTGAACTCGGTAAGCTCCAATTTCGTTTGGTCTATGTCTGTCTTTGTGATGCAAAGGAAGTTTCTCACAATTTTTCTGGCTTTTTCCATAGTCCGTGAAATGCTGCTTTCCTGTGGTTGGACATCGTCGGTGCTGTTGTTTTCCAGTAGTTGCATCAGAGTTTTTGAAACCCGAGCAGCCAAATCGCTTTTTAGCTGGTTTTGTTCATTCAATTTCAGGTTTGCTTTTCGAAGGGTCTCTTCTACAAGGAATTGTTCGGAGATGTCTCGAGCTGTTGCGACGATTGCAATTTGGCTTCCCTTGGGGTCTTTAATGATTGATCTTGAGAGGGAGACGGGAAATATGCTGCCATCTTTCCGAGTATGATAGAACCCGACTTCCAAGGTGCCCCTGACCGTTCGAGTTCTGAAGACGCTTCTTGTATTTGCGCTTTGGAGCTTGCTCATCCAGAGGATATTACTGTTTTTGCCAAGGACATCTTCTTCTTTGTATCCGTAAGTTGCACAGAAGGCCTTGTTGACGAAGATAATCCTGCTATCCATGTCAGTGACATAGATGCTATCACCGGTGTTCGTAATAGCCGCTGACAGCAGTCGTAATTTTGCTTCGGTCTTTTTGTGTCTGAGTGCGTTTTCGACTGTTATGGGAAGGATTTTGAGATAGCTTCGTTCCATGTCCTTTGTCAAATAGTCATACGCGCCGGCTCTCCAGGCCTTGATAGCTATTTCTTCGTTACCGACCCCGGTGACAACTATAACAGGCGCATCCTTGACCAGTTTCAGGATTTCAATTGCTGTGCCAGCGCCAAGGGAGTAGTCGGAGATTACGATGTCGAACTGTTCTGATCTTAATTTGCTCTCGGCTTGCGAGACAGAGCCTGCAATGGTGTAATCGTACGGAAGCTTATCTTCTTCAACCAATCGCTTGAAAGCCAATTGGTCGAGCTTGTTGTCTTCGATTAACAGGATTTTGTATTCTGGATTTTCCGTAATTCTATTCCTTGGCTGGTACTTTACAGAGAGTCCAGTATAGGCTGGTTGTTTTTACTGTCTCTACAAAGCGATCGTAATCAACGGGCTTGACCATGTAACCAGCAGCGCCGAGCTTGAAGCTTTCAATTATGTCGCGGTCTTCTCTTGAGGTAGTCAGCACGATGACAGGGATAGTTTTTAATTTGTCATTGGCTTTTATGGTCTCGAGAAACTCGATGCCGCTCATTCTTGGCATGTTTAAATCGAGAATAATAAGGCGAGGTTTTTCATTTGTGTCGTTTTTCAAATAGTCCAATGCCTCTTCGCCGTTAGTCGAGCGTTTCAAAGTTTCTTTAGAGCCCAGGTCTGTGAGCGCCCGTTTGACGGTCATCGCATCGATATTATCATCCTCGACGAGCAGTATTGACTTCGAGTTTTGCATCTTGTGCTCCCGTCTTTTGTTCAGGCAGTTCACTCAGCGTCCAATACAAGTCGATGGTTTTAATTGCTTCTACGAATTTTTTGTAATCAACCGGTTTTACTATATAGCCGGCTACGCTGAGGTCAAAGGTTCCCATTATGTCACGTTCTTCACTTGATGTTGTTAAGACCACAACAGGAATCTTCTTTAATATGTCATCGCTCTTGGCAATTTTGAGGAATTCGGTGCCGTTCATCTTTGGCATATTCAGGTCCAGAAGGATGACGCAGGGCGATTCATTGCTTTGTTCTCTTAAGTACTCCAGCGCTTCTTCGCCGTTTGTTGAATGGACTAAGTCATTTGTGACCCTCAGGTCTTTAAAAGCTCGTTTGACTGTCATCGCATCGACGCTATCGTCTTCAACTAACAATATTGGTTTGAAGTTTCTCATCTTTGACCCTCTCTTTTTGTTTAGGTAATGTGAATAGGAATGTACTTCCCTGGCCGACTGTTGATTCGACCCAGATTTTTCCTCCATACATTTCGACGATTTTTTTCACTACCGTCAGGCCAACGCCAGTACTTTCGAAATCATCACGTGCCAATAATGTCTGGAACATTCGGAAGATTTTTTCGAAGTATTTTTCTTCAATCCCAGGGCCGTTATCGGCAATACTGAACTTCCAGAATCCATTCTCTTCTGCGCAGCCGATTTTTATCTGGCCCTGTGGTTTGTCTATATATTTTATGGGGTTGCTCAGCAGGTTCTGGAAAACCTGAATGATCCGAGTTTGTTCACATTCAATTACAGGTAATTGGTTTTCGACTGTAATCGTAATGTTTTCCGGTGGAGCAAGCATATCAATGATTTCCGAGACAGCTTCGTTCAAATCCACCTGGGTCATTTTTTCCTTCTCACGTCCGACCCTTGAGTATTGCAGGATTCCATCAATCAAGTTGTGCATTCGATTTACCCTGCTTGAAAGCAGTTGTACTTGTTCTCTGCCATCGTCATCAAGCTTTTCTGCGTAATCTGTTAATATCCAATCCGCCAGTGTCCTGATGCCGCGCAGCGGGGCTTTCAAGTCGTGCGATACTATGTATGCGAAGTCCTTTAACTCCTGATTAGCCTGTTCCAGTTGCTCGAGCAGTTTATTCTG
>CAYSLN010000020.1:5063-9091 GCA_964431825.1 uncultured Pirellulales bacterium
TATTCCTGTTTTGGCATCGGCTACGAAGATAGCATCTAATGCTCCCTCAAACTGCGTTCTGTATTTTTCTTCAGCTTTGCGTAGCTTATCTTCTATCTTCTTTCGTACGGTAATTTCCCGGGTTAGTTGTTCATTGGTTGTAGTCAGCTCGGCGGTTCGCTCCTCGACTCTCACTTCCAGTTTCACCTTAGCATCGACTAATTCCGAATCGCGTTGCTGGATTTGCTCGAGCATCTCGTTAAATGATTCTATAAGCAGGCCCACCTCGTCATTACTGCGTTTGAGTGCTCGTGCGGAGTATTTTTTCTCCTCCGAGACAGTTTTTGCAACGTTAGCCAGATTCAAGATTGGTACAGAGATAATGCGTTGTAGTCTTGACGAGACAAGATAGGCTACCAGAATAGCTAATACCAATGCGGCGAAAACTATGGTGGTATTGCGTCTTAACATTGCCTTCAAAGGCTGCAAATCGGACCAGATGGCAACTGTGCCGATTGTTTCCTCGTCGAGAACGATGGATTTGAATACGACCAGGTAACCGTCGTCGGTGAACTTGTGGCCGTCTTTCTTTGGCCCAGTAAATTCTAAACCCTCACAGGCATCTTCGGTACCTTCACTCTGATGGTGATATTCTGCAAAAACATCACCGTTTTTCGTGTAAATACAGGCAGCGATGATAGAAGGCTCCGCTCGAAGGGCTCTTAGTGTGTCCGTGGCGTCTTGGGCATCTTCAAAGGTCAGGGCAGCCTTGCAGTTATCCGCAGTCATTGCCGCTTGTGTGAGCAGAGTCTTGGCCATATCGCGACGGGCGTGGATACGTGCATAAGCTATAAATGTAAACCCTGCCAACAACAGCGCAGCGACGCATGTCAACATAATGATTGAGATCAGCTTATCTCTTATTGTCATGTTTTTTATAGATAACATTTTATCGCTGTTAATTCTCTAAAGTACAGTTTACTCCACTACTCTTTTTGCCAGGCGCAAGAGCTTAGACCTTATCTTGAGATTGGCCTGCTTGGCGGCCTTGAGGTTGATTTCGAAGCGAACCTTTTTCTCTTCCAACAGGAAGTTTATGATGCCGCCGGCATTTAGAAAGCCATCCATATCTGAAACCGTCAAGACACTGTGTTCCCGGAGTGAAGTTATTATTTTGCCAAGGTTTCCTTTTTCAGAAGAACAGACGAATAATAAGTCACAATTTCGAATGGTTTCTATTGTCGGATTCGACTGGTTGTTGTGGTTCTGGCCGGACTTTTCCAGTTCCTCAAAGTCCCTGAACTTTTTTATGGTGACATATTTTCCTTTGACCTGTTTGTCTTTAAGGACTTCGAAGGCGTTCTGGAACGGGTCTTTTCCGAGGATGACAATGGTTATCGGCTCATTGCTGTCAGCTTCCTTTTCTTGTGGCCAGTCCACGAACTGTATGAAGTTATACAGAAATGCAGCTTTGATGCTGTATTCTCGGCTCTGGGATGATTCAGCGCATACGTGCGGGGTGCATAGCATTACGCACAGCGTGATAGTGATCAGTTTTAAGCCATAGTTTTTAGTTTCTATCATTCCCTATTTCCTGGTGTCTTCACTTTCTTGCATCTTCAGGTTTCAGAGCGTTGTCCATATTCAATCCACAGATGAAGGGAACGAGTAAATTGCCCAAATGCCGATTGCCGGTGCATGACTGCGGAAGGTGCCGCCGCCGCCACCCGTTTCGTTGTAGTTCCGCTTGTTGAGATCCGGTTCGAAGATCCCCAGCACATTGTAGGCGTAGAGACAGACCGTGAGGAGCTTGCTGTGTTTGTACTGCAGGCCGAGGTTCAGATAGTAGTTGCCACGATACGCCCTTTCCCATCCTTCCTCAATGATTGGATAATTCGTGTATGGATCGTAAGTACGGTTCTTTGCAGCTCCGCCGTGCGGCCAGTAATCGTCATAATCCTTCATCCCCGGAAAGCCCCAATAGATCCGCAGAGACGCGTCGGCCGTCCATTGATCATCCAGCTTGTACTGGGCCGTCAGCTTGGTGATGTGATTGGACCAGTTGACGAGGTCGTTTTCGTAGCCGTAGGGCTTGGCCGAGATACCCTGGCTGGGCGGGTCGGGATAATACGTCATACGGTCCGCCCCAAGGTTGAATTCATAGAGTTTGGTATATCCATGGGAGGCCACAAAGCGGGCCTTCTCGGTATGATAGTCGGCCTCGAGCTCAATACCGTATTCCCTTTGGGTGCCGGCGAGGGTGCTCGTGAGCTGGCTCTGATCCCATCCAATCGCTTCCAGGTTGTAGTGGACGTACACCGATGCCGCAAGATCGAGGGTCTTGCTGTGCTGTCTCTCATAGCGGACCTCCACGCTGTCCAGGACCTCGGGCTTGCTGTTTTGATCTTTGCTTAGGGCGGCCAAGATCATGGCCTGGTTTTTCATGTTCTCCTCGAAATTCGCGCGGAGCGAACGCGACCACATGAGCTTGATCGTATCCCGGTCGGTGGGGGTATGGATCAGGCTTGCCCTTGGCGAGAACATCCCTTTGGTGTAGGTATGGTCGTCGAGCCTGGCGCCGATGAAGGTTGTCCACCTGTCATTGATATTCCACTGGTATTCACCCAACAACGAATACAGATTGGTTGACCAGCGCGGCATCGGCGGGTTCCCTGTAAATGCCCAGGCGGAGTACGATTGCATATGGGGCCAGCCGGAGCTATTCATGCCCAGCTCCATGTGTAATATCTCTCCACCCAAGGCGATCTTGTGCCGGTCATCGGGCTGCCATTTCAAGAGTGCCTTACCATTATACTGGTCCTCGCGATGGGTCTCGGACACGCTGTTAGTGACAAATTTATCCTCATCCATCATACTGTAGCTGAATGAATAGTCGAGGTCGAGGTTCTCGGCCAGTTCGTCCTGACGCCCGATATAGGCGATGGCCTGCTGGTATTCATAGAAATTCGGAACAAGTCGTTTGTATGTTCCGGTGTTACTGTCGTACCAAGCGTACCAAGTTTGATCGGCCGCTCCCCACTCCAGGCGGGCAATGGTGCTGGTGAACAAGGGGAACTCCTTGCCGCCGCGGGCATAACGGACCCAGATGTCCCAGCCCTCTCTCTTGATCTCGGCGTGCAGCTTTATGGGCGGCACACCTCGGGCGGCCGCTCCGTCGTTGGGGACGTCCATATTCGTCATCGGTTCACCGGCCCGGGTCCCTTCGTTCGGAAAGGTACCGGCAGGAGGACCGGTAAAAGCCGGGTCATCCATCCTGGACGATTGTGAAGGGAAGGTAAACGGGTAGATCATGGGTGCATCGTACTTGTTGGCCCCTTCATAATCGCCGATGCCGGCATACAGGAACACGCCTCCCATGTTGTCCTTGAACGGTTGGCCATGTTTGAATTCCACAGACTCGAATTGCTCCACGAGACCCGCCCGGGCGTTGATCTCGGTGCCTTGAAAGGTGTCGGAGTTGAAGGTGACGATGTTGATCACCATGGAGACCGCGCCCGGCCCGTACAAGGCGGAGCCAGGCCCCCGTACGACGTCGATATGATGGATGTCGGCAAGCAATACCAGATCCTGCTCGTTTATGGCCCCCATGTGTGTCCGTTGATTTATTGCGCGTCCATTGACGAGCAGGAGGTATTTGTCGTTACGGTCGGAGATGATGCCGCGAAGTCCCATGACGTCGGCCTCCCAGTGGTGTCGCAACCATTGCAGGTTCGGCACGTAAATATCGAGCAGCTCAAACAGGCTACGTGCTCCGGAGGCCCTTATTTGTTCCTCGGTAATTGTGGTTACAGCTGCAGGGACCAGTCTTGGTGAGGTTTCTGTCAGGGTGGCGGTCGATTCAATGGTTACCTCCATCAACTCTTCGAGAGACATTTCAAAGAGGTCTTCGGACTTATTTGGATCATGTTGTTCGGCGAGTAGTTGAGCGTTGAAGAGGAGACAAAGTATGGTTGTGAATGCGAGTATCAACCATGCCGTCCGGGGGCTTGTTTTTGTTGACATAGCATGAACTCCTAAAATAGTGGTAA
>CAYSLN010000020.1:9191-18721 GCA_964431825.1 uncultured Pirellulales bacterium
AGTCTGTTTACTTTAAGAAATTTGTCGGCAAGAAATTTGTCGGCAAATTAGCGGTGATGGTTTCGGAAGAAAAAATTTTTGGCAGGCAGCATCGCAAATATCACACTCACATTTCCGGATACGGCAGGCCTTTAATTTCGATAGGGGGCTTAAATCTCCGATAATATGTAGTGATAGACTTGTGTTTTTAGCGGCTAACAGACGTCAGGGGGCTTTTACTTATTGCATTTGTTGTCTGAATGGTGATTAAGATAAGAGTAAACCGTGAAAGAAAGGGAGGTGAACTGTGAGATTGATTTTCGGACGTTGCAGATGGCCAAGAGGTTCAGCCTTCCTTCTCCACGGAACTGATGAAAAACGGTCGCTGGCGCGTTTGGGAAGTTTCATATTCGGCATCCGGCGGTGCTGTAAGAGCGACGTTGCCATCAGGCGAATTGAGATGGTCTGTTTGGTTTCAGTGAGGAATTCTGACTGTTTCCAGAGCAGCATCTAAATGGCTGAGCAGATATTTTTTATCCGGGCCTCCAAGATGCTCCCATGGTAGAATATCATGCGGTTCAAATTTCTTCTGTGCGGCGGTTTCGATATTCATATCAGAATTTGCAAAGGCCTTTTGCCAAAGCTCATAGTTGAAACATTCATCCCATAAATCGAATTTAGCTCCGGCCTGCCAGGCAGCTTCGATGACACCGGCCAGACGTCTGTCACCCCGGCCTATTGCCGATTCCAGTACGCTGCGGTCTATATTGTGAAACTTAAACTGCAGGAACTTTGCCCTGAGTTTTCTTTTTTCATCGAGTATCAACTGTTTTGCCTGCTCAAAGTAGATAGTGGGTTTTTGTGCAAGCCAGCCGAATGGGGTATGTGGCTTTGGGACGAGCCAACTGATGGTGATATTGACCTGTCCTGTCTTGTCGTTGACCTGTTTGCGCAGTTTGGCCAAATGGTATGACAGTTGGACAATTTGTTTTATGTCTTGGGGAGTTTCGCCGGGGAGGCCGACCATAAAGTAGAGTTTCAGTTTTTGCCAGCCGGCACGATAAGCAGCCTCGACAGCAGCGAAGAGGTCTTCGTCTTTGAGGGGTTTATTGATAATTTGCCTTAGCCTTTCACTGGCTGCTTCGACGGCTATTGTCAGGCCGCTTTTTCGAACCGATGTCAACAGTCCGGGAAGGAGATGAAGTTGATGGCCGACCCGCAGGCTTGGTAGTGACAGTCCAACGTGTTTGTCCTGAAAGTATTCGTGGAGGCCTTTAACCAGGTCGTTGAGATTTTGATAGTCAGCAGTTGATAAGCTCAGCAGGCTGACTGTGTCGAATCCTGTAGAGTTGTAGGAGGTTTTGGCAATATTGATAATTTTTTCCACGCTGCGCTGGCGGATGGGCCTTTTGCAAAATGTTGCCTGACAGAATCTGCATCGGCCGGGACAACCTCGCATAATCTCGACGCTGACTCGTTCGTGGACGGCCTGTACAAACGGTACTATGGGATGGGACGGGACAGGCGCGTTTTCAAAGTCCTCGACGACGGCGTTTTTGAATTGGCGACATAGATGAGAAAACTTCGGCTGGAATGATTCGATTCGTGTCCTGTCGTAGCCGAATTCATAAAGGCTTGGCACGTAGACCCAATCAAATTGTTGAGCTGCCTTAATCAATATCTCCTGTTTTGTTGTGCGGGCTTTTTTGCCAGAGCTGATTAGTTCGGTCAGCTTAGGTACGGTTTCTTCGCCTTCTCCAAGGACAAAGAGGTCGATGAAGTCGGCGACAGGTTCGCAGCAATTTGCCATGCCGCCACCAGCGATGACGAGCGGTTCGTTTTCATTTCGGTGAGCGTTTCGGATGTTGATGCCGGCGAGGTCGAGCATGTTAAGAACATTTGTGTAACAGAGTTCGTTCGTCAGACTGAAGGCGACAATATCGAAGCTGCATAGAGATGCCTTGGATTCGAGGCTAAATAAAGGGATTTTTTTGTTACGCAGCAGCTCTTCGGCATCGATCCACGGTGCAAAGACCCGCTCTGCGGCGACGCCATCTGTTTTGTTGAGGATATCGTAAAGAATCGACAGGCCGAAGTAAGACATAGCAACTTCATAGACATCGGGGAAACACAGTGCGACTGTCAGTTCGCAATGTGCGAGGTCTTTTTTGATCTGGTTTATCTCGCCACCGATATACCTGCCGGGTTTGCGGACGAAGGGCAGAAATTCCCGTTCGACGCGGTCAGCCAGAAATTTTACCTGTTTGTTATTCATAAGGGTATTATAGATTGATTATTGATTATTTTCTATTGATTATTGTTTGGTTATCAGCTATCAATCTCTGCGTGTGTAAAAGGTCTTTTTATGAACAAGAGAAACAATTACATTGTGATTGTAGTCTTTAGTGCCATGTTGGTTGTGGCATTGTTTTTTTCTATTAGCAGGAGGGGACATGTTGAGGTTGACAGCGGCTATAGATTGGTGATGGGGACGTTTGCCCGCATTGTTGTTATTGGACCGACTTCGAAGGTGACCGACGCGTGTATCAGGGTTGCGTTTTCCGAATTGGACGATGTTGACGAGTTAATGAGCGACTACAAAAGCGATTCCGAAATAAGCATAGTAAACAGGAATGCTTTTGAGCGACCGGTAAGAGTCAGTGAATCCACTTATGAAGTTCTGCGAAGGAGCATTGAGTTTAGCGAATTGAGCGGCGGGGCGTTTGATATTACCGTGGGGCCTTTGGTGGATTTATTGCATTCGGCAGAAGAGGAAGAGGTTGTTCTAAGCGAGGAACTGCTGGAGCAGGCCAGGGCCAGAGTGGGTTTTGAGAAGCTAGAACTCGATGTTGAGGAGAGGGCGGTGAGGTTTGATGTTGATGGTATGCGGCTGGATTTGGGTGGTATAGCAAAAGGGTACGCGATTGACAGGGCGGTTGAAGCGATGAAAAAATGCGGCGCGGTCGGAGGGATGGTTGATGTAGGCGGGGACATTAGGTGCTTTGGTGTGCCGCCAAGAGGTAAAAAGAAATGGACGATAGGTGTGCAAGACCCTGATATCGGGGCCAGTGACTCGTGGCCCGTGGCTCGCGATAAATCCTTACTACTGGTTTTGCAATTGGCCGATGCTGCTGTTGCCACAAGTGGTGGTTATAGGCGATTTGTTATGATAGAAGGGAAGAAGTACAGTCATATAATCGATGGTAAGACAGGGCGCAGTGCCGGGGCATTGGCGAGTGTGACAATCATTTCTGAAGACGCGATCACTGCAGATGCTCTGGCGACGGCGGTCAGCGTGATGGGGGCGGAAGAGGGCATTGCCTTGATTGAGGGGTTGGCAGGGACCGAGGCGATTGTGATAACTTCGGAACCGGGACAGAAGCTCATAAAGAGCAGCGGGGCAGAGAAATACGTAAAGGAATAATTCCTTGGGTAAACCTGGGATTTAGCCGTGACATGCACCTATACAAAAAGGGCTGGAGAGACGATATTATGTTTCCAGCCCTTTTTCGAACTGCGTTTTGCAGGTAATTTTACAGTGTTTGGCGTTTTCGCAGCCAACTGACAAAACTTAAACCAATTCCGCCAAGTGCAAGAGCACCAGGTGCGGGGATGATGGTAGCTGATTCAGTTGATGATAGAATTTCGCCAGCAAAAGTACCACCAAACGCATAGATAGTATTTCCAACTGCTTCAGCTCCGAACCAAAATCTATTCACGTTGAGTGATCCATCCAAGGTCCAAGCTGGTGCTCCAGGTGTCCACCATTCCACAGATGTCGTGGATCCAGTTCCACCAATGGCGAACAAGTAATCTCCGACCACGACTAATTCATGACTTGCCCTCGCGAAATTCAAATTTGGTAAACTCGTATCCCACGTTCCGGTTGCGGGGTCGTATGCCCATAAACTGTCATAACTACCACCCAAGTTCCCACCTGCCAGATATATTTTGTCACCCAGCGTGGTTGCTCTAAAGGGCTCACATGACGCTGGCATATTTCCAAGGGACTGCCATGCGTTTGTAGCAGGATCGTACACCTCAATAATTGACTGAATTGAGCCATAGTGGTTACCTCCAAAGGTGTATATTTTGCTATCAAAGGATGCTACGCCAAGGCCGGAAACGGCAGTCAGCTTGGACGCCATAGATTGCCATGAGTTTGTGGAGGGATCGTACCTTTCGTTCTCGCTTCTCGAATTGTATACGTGACCGCCTATGGCATAGATGTAACCGTTCACCACGGCGGAGGCCAAGCTATGCCTAGCAGTGGGCATCGATGCCACTTGTACCCAGGTATCAGTTGCAGGATTGTATTTCTGGGTGCGGTTTGTGCCGTAAACGGCACCTGAGGCGATCCCGCCCATTGCGTAGATGTTCCCATCAATAGTTGCATCACCGAAACCATGGCCTGCGACTACCATGTCACTTCTCATCTGCCATGGAAATAGAATAGGTGTGGCACTAATGGGAATATTACATGTCATCAGAACTATTGCAATCACAACAAGCCAAGCTGTAAAAGCTTTTCGTTTCATTTTTTCTCCCTCTAAAATTTGAGTTGTTTTTTATTCCAAAACCATCGATGTCAATAACGAGATTTCGTATCGTAAAACATCGCCTCCCTGCTAAGGTTGGCAGGCTCAGTCGAGCTATGGAACAGTCAGCTAAATAATATTCCTTATGGTGAACAGTTCGGGTCGAAGCAATTCGGGTCAAAGCAGTTTGGATCGAAACAATTTGGGTCAGGGCAATTCGGGTCGTAACAATTCGGGTCGAACGGATTGCCGCAACACTGCCACTCGGACATTAAAAGGCAAAAATCCAACTCGTTCACAATGCAGTCGTGATTCAGGTCATAGGCCAACATGCATTGGTATATTGTAAACGTGTTGTCGCTTGTATCATTCACACCCGGACAACATGGGTCGCTGATATACACGAGGCATAGCTGTGAATTTACATCCGGTACTTCCCACATATATGAGCCGGTGTTGGTTACCGTATTGACATCTGTCCAGTCGAGGCCGTTATTAATTGAATACTCAATGAGCACATTTTCCACGATGCCGGTTGTTTCCCATGTAATTTCGTAGGTAGAGCCTGCAGGCAGTTCTTCCCAGCCGTTCGGTGTAAGCAATAAGAGTGAAGCGAGGGTCTCGCATCCGGGCGGTGTAGTAAAAGTCTGTTCATTGCCCCAGTTACTTATGCCAGCGCAATTTCTTGCCCATGCTCTAAAATAATATAGAGATGATGGACATAGG
The DNA here is from genome assembly GCA_964431825.1 of uncultured Pirellulales bacterium. Classification (GTDB taxonomy): domain Bacteria; phylum Planctomycetota; class Phycisphaerae; order Sedimentisphaerales; family Anaerobacaceae; genus CAYSLN01. The sequence continues at coordinate 14,435 of CAYSLN010000020.1, forward strand.
CCGTTTATAGTTTGACTGAACGATTGGCCTGTGGTTACAAAGCCTGTCCAAGGAGTCACGTGGGCCATCGACTCGTCTGACTTGCGGTATATGAATCTGTATTGACAGGGTTCTCCACCGTCATCTTTGATTTGACCCCATAGCTTTGCGGTAGTAGGTCCTGTATTGGTAGCAGACAGAGTCATGACTATTGGGGCAGTGATTTTTGTAATAGTAAACACGCAGTCACTCATGTCAGAAACGCCGGGATTGCAGGTATCACTGATACAGACCAGACATTGATTTGAATCTTCCGGCGGGACGGGCCAATCGTAGGAGCCGGTATTGCTTACGGTATCGATGGTTGTCCAGCTGCAGCCGTTGTCGGTGGAGTATTTAATCAAGACGTCGCAGATAGAGCCGGTGCTTGACCAGGTAATTTGATACGTCTGGCAAGAGGTCATATTCTCGCCGCCGTTGGGTGTTATGAGCGTAAGTGACGCAGATGGAACTACCTTTACCAGATAAATACCATATGACCATGCGCCATAGGGTTCAGTGGAACCGTTGATTGCAAATCCGCGATTGACTGCATGCTGAACATAATTGCCTATGTCATAACTATTTCCTCCAAAGGTCTTTTCGCATTGTGTGGACGATTCAACGGGCGTTACCGAACCAAATAAAAGGAATACTGTTGTGATGAGCATTAACTTGTTCATTTTCTTCTCCTTTCAAAAAAACCGTTCTTTCCCTAAACATAAAGACCTTAAAGTATGACAGCCTCATAGGCCATCACGTTACTTTGCAGCATAGGCGTACTGTGGTTCTTTCATACCTGTCCACGCTCTTGGCGCATTCAGATAAAAAAACCTGCCGGCTTTCTATGGGAGGAGAGTTTGACGAAATGGCATAGTTCCTTCTATCATTCATCCTCCGTGATTAAATGAATCAAACAAACAATCGCCTTATATAATAGATATAAGGGGTTGTCAAGAGAAAAACGCTGAAATTATAGGACTTTTTGAACAAAATTGGCGTTGGATGTGGATTGGTCCTGGCAGAGCCGGCTGAAGGCCTGGGTCAGGTTTTTGCTGTTTCAGCGGGTTTTTGTTTAGGCTGGCGGGGTTCGGGGGCGAATTTGCCACAGTAAACGATTACGCCGGTCGGGCATTTGTTCATTGCGGTTTCGGTTTGCTCATTGGGTTCGTATTTTGCGTGGTCTATTCGGGCCAAGTTATCTTCGACGGAGAATATATCGCTCTGCTTGGCACATATTCCGCAGCCAATGCAGCCGACCTTACACATCGAGCGAGTAGTCTTGCCGGACTCTTTACTGCTGCAGGCGACTGTCATCATATTTTCGTGATGGAAAGGAACCATTTCTATTAGATTGCGAGGGCAGGCCATGGAGCAGGCAGTACAGCCTGTGCACTTTTTATAGTCAACAACAGCCAGGCCATCGATTATATGAAGGGCGTTGAATTTACAGGCTGCTACACAGTCACCGAAGCCGAGACAGCCGAAATTGCATGCCTGTACGTTGGCGAGGGCGTTGGCGGATATGCAGGTTTTTATACCTTCGTATGTTGCGTATGAAGTTTTATCTTCTGTGCGAGCACGGCATCGCACGATTGGTCTTTGTTGAGGGCCCGAGTCGCTGAGCTGGAGATTAAGTATATTTGCAATCTTTGCGGAAGTTTGCGGGCCGCCGGGGGAGCATTTGCCGAGCAGTTCGGGATTATTCAGAATGGCTTTTGCATACTGGCCGCATCCGGGGAAGCCACAAGCGCCGCAGTCAAGATTCGGCAGGGCCCGGTGAATCTGTTCTATTTTCGGGTCGACCTGAACTTTTAGCTTTTCTTTTGCAATCAGGAGTACGAGCGCAAAGCCGGTGCCCAGGCTCAGCATTGTGAGACCAGCAGGCCAGGCACTTTGCCATAATTCCAAATAGTTCATAGTTCATAGTTCATAGTTTGTAGTCTATGAACTCCCAATCGAAAACTATATTATCTTATCATTCCTGCGAAACCCATAAATGCCAGAGCAAGTAAGCCGGCGGTAATCAGAGTTATGGGGGCACCCTTGAGACAGGCTGGGACATCGGCCAGGTTCAGACTCTCACGAATCCCGGCCATGATGCAGATTGCTATGGTAAAGCCGATTCCGGCGCCGAAGCTGAGGACAACCGCTTCGAGGAGGTTGTCGATACCCCAGAGGTTTATAAAAAGGCACAATCCGAGAATCGCACAGTTTGTGGTAATCAGCGGCAGAAATATACCGAAGCTGTCGTACAGTGAGGGGAAAAACTTTCGCAGGTACATCTCCACCAGCTGGACGGCACCAGCGATAACCAATATGAAGCAGACGTATCGAGTGACTTCCAGATTCATCCGCATCAGGATAAGATTGTCAATCAACCATGTTAGAGTGCCGCTGAGTGTGACGACGAAGGTAACTGCCAGGCCCATGCCGAATGCCATATCGATTCTGCCGGAGACGCCGAGATAGGGGCAGATGCCGAGAAACTTGGTGAAAACAAGGTTGTTGACTATGACTATTGAAATAAAGCCGGTAATTAAAATGTTAATTGTATCCATAGTTTTACCTTTTAAGCACGCTTTCGACTGACCAGATTGACCAGGCCCAGCAAGAGTCCCAGGGTTAAGAATGCCCCGACCGGCATGCTCATTGCAGCCCAGGGTGTAAACATATCCGGCATTAACTGGACTTCGAATATTTTGCCTGTGGAGAGCAGTTCCCTAACGCTTGCCAAGACGCACAACGTGAGAGTAAAACCAGCTCCCATTCCAATGGCGTCGATGATGCTTATGGCAAGCTTGTTTTTGCTGGCACAGGCCTCGGCTCGGCAAATGATAATACAATTGACAATGATTAACGGGACGTACGGGCCGAGGGTTTCACTCATTCTCGGTACGAAGGCCTTTAGAAACAAGTCAGCTATTGTAACGAAGGTAGATATAGTCAGTGTGAACATCAGGATTCGCAGGTGTGGTTTTAGGAGGTTGCGCATAAGGCTGACTACGATGTTGCTGCAAACGAGTACAAAGATGACACAAAGGCCCATGGTCAGGGCGGGTTTGACGGCGGCGGTGACGGCCAGTGTCGGACACATTCCCAGAAGCAATCTGAAGACCGGGTTTTCGCGCCATAAGCCGGCTATGAGTGTTTGCTTATAAGAAGGAGTATTAGTTCTGTTGTTCTCTGTCATTTGTTGATTAGGCCTTTTTGCTGCATTTGTTTTTTAATCTGAGTTATTGAATCATTTATTATTTTGACCACTGCTTCACTGCTTATAGTTGCCCCGCTGATTGCGACAATTTCAGAATCGATTTTTCCGGGATCGCCTGTTTTTACGAGCTTGAAAACACCAACCGGCGCCGCCTTGAACTGGTTACGGTAATCATCATCTTCGATCCGGTCTCCAATACTGGGCGTTTCATTGCAGGCCAGGACATCGAAGCCCGCAATTTTTTCAAAATCTTTATCAACAGCGACGACCAGCTCGATTGTATCTATCAAACCTGAGCCACTGGCGTTAAAACACCAGCCGACACATTCTTTTGTTTCAGAGGTGGCCATGTAAAGTTTGATTTTTTGTTTTTTGCCTTTGGCTGAGACGAGCTCTATTTCTGTGTCCTGCTCAACGAAACTCTGAGCTTTTGGCAGCAAGTCGCGGGCAAGGTCGTTTAGTTTATCGATTTTGTTTTGTTGTATCATCGGGTCTAGGGCGGCGTTGGTCACTGCTATCAACAGGCCGAAGCAAAATGGTGCGACCATCAACAGCCAACTTTGTTGAATAAAGTATCTTATTTTAGACACTCGGTTTACCTCCGGCCGGGACGCGCTTGCAAAGCCTGTCTATCAGGGGAGTGACGGCATTCATTAGAAGAACGGAATACATAACGCCTTCCGGATATTCTCCGACAATTCTTATGAGCATCGTTATTGTTCCTACACCAATGCCGAACAGCCACATTCCTCTGCGTGTTAGTGGGGCGGTAACGGGGTCGGTGGCAATGAAGAAGGCCCCGATTAGCAATCCACCACTGGATAAATGAAACAGGGGGGAGATGTAGGCATTGGGATTTATAAGATAGAAAATCGTTGCGAATACAAGGGCTGAGAGCAAAACAGCCAGTGGGATGTGAAAGTTTATGGTTCGTCTTATCAGCATATATAGGCCACCGACTAACAATGCAATTGTGCTGGTCTCTCCCAGACAGCCACCGACCTCGCCTGTGATAGTATATTTGAGTTGCTGTTGGCTATAAGGCTCGGCGTTGC
>CAYSLN010000021.1:0-2432 GCA_964431825.1 uncultured Pirellulales bacterium
ATGAGGGTCGATATCGCACGGCAAATCAAGGAACGCTACGGGCAGGAATGTAAGGCGGAGGATGTAAGCGACTGTGACGGGTGTAGGGCGGAAGGCGATAGGCTGTTCTCGGGGCGCAAGGATTGTAAGATAAGAAAGTGCGCACGAGATAAGGGTGTTGAGAATTGTGCGCATTGCGGCGAATATGCCTGTGAAATACTCGAGGAGTTTTTTGCTACGGACCCGGAGGCCAAGGCGAGCTTGGATGAGATAAGGAGTGGGCTTATTTAAGAAAGAGTTTGAAAGCAAGCGAGCAGAATACCCAGACGAGAAACAAAGGGATAAGCAGCGGTATCAGAAAAGGGAATGCAATTGCTGCGATTACAATCCCGACGAAAGCGAGGGCGCCCAAGACAATCAGGCCCACTCCGGCGAGGACAAAGGCCAGAAGTATCCCCACGCAGAAGAAGATGACCAGCGTAAAAATGAATCCCCAGATGCCGATGAAGGCGCCGAGGGGGCCGGTGATTTCATTACCGTTTACGGTGACGGAGACGGCATTGCCGGCGCCAAGTATCACGGCTAAAGCGAGAAATGCAATCATAAATACGGTCAGGATTAAGGCTAATCTGCGTATCATAATTTGCTACCTTTCAGTGGTCGGAGGTAGTTGTTTTTAATCCGTCTCTATATCTATTAGTGAATCTTATACCGGTCAAGGAAAATGTCAAGGTCGTTTTTGTATATTATAATCGGAATTCAATCCATTAACATATTTCCTTAGCCCCGTCGTTGTTAGAGTGGGCACAGGTCGAGAGCCCATGCTTTAGATATTCAACTATTCGCCTGAATCTGGATGGTAGATAGTAATGGATATTAATTTTCGCTTACCTTTAGACAAGGCATCGGGAACAAAATGGAACTTAATGATATATCCATTCTCTGTTACATACTTAAGGTTGGAGTATGTCGCCTCTATCGGTTCTCCAAAAGCAGATTTGACTTGGTCGTAAGAGGATGTGAAGCTAATTCCATTTTCCAGATAAGCTTTTTTGAGTGTTGCGCTATGAATGCTGATGGAAACAAGTCTGTTGTCAACGAAACCAAATCTGCATGCGCCGATAGTAAGGTCCCAAACCACCTGGTGTCCACTGATATGGATGCCACATGGCTTTCCCCAGATGGCAATGACATCATCCATGGATTCTCCAAAAAGCACTCCTGCAGCTCCCTTCTCAACCTCAATCAAGTTGACATCTCGTTCTGAGACTTTCGGTCGGACCTTCAGGGTCTTTCGAATCAACAAGGACTTTAGTTGGCCATGGTAAGACTCTGCCACTTTCTGTTCTGCATTACATCCAGAGAGTGCGAATAGCGGAAGCATTAAAAGCAGAATTAGAACGATAGAAGTGTAGTAAAAACGTCTCATTGGTAATTTTACAAAATTCATAATCTAACTCCTGTATATCAGAGATTTCCCATATACACGCCTCACTAACATTAACCGTCTGATTCGAGCCTCAATCTACGGTCAAAATCGATCCTCAGAGCGTCCCTGCATTATCCATCCATTTTTAGAATAGTCGAAACTGGCTTGTAATGGTCTCCATAAGCTGTATACTATCAAATTACAGTCTAATTGTCACCCACTACATGGCAAATCCGGGTATAATTTGTTTTGGGACAGGTGAGTAAAAAGCCCCGCTTGTGTTGCGGGGCTAAATAGTCGTCGGTCGGGTTTAATCTATTACGTGTATATTTTTCTTTTTGCACATATCTTTTAGTATCTTCGGCCAGACGGTGGCGGAGACTTCGCCGATGTGAGCTTTTTTGAGCAGGAGCATGAAGGTGCGAGACTGGCCGATGCCGCCGCCGATAGAGAGCGGGATCTGGTCGTTCAAGATGGCCTGATGATAGGGGAGCTTTAAGAAGTCGAGCTGGCCACAAATCTCCAGTTGTTGTTTTAGCGTTTCTTTGTTGACGCGGATGCCCATAGAAGTCAGCTCGTGCCGGCGTTTTGTTATGGGGTTCCAGACGAGGATGTCACCGTTTATGCCGTGCATTGGTCTGCCATCTTCGGAGGTGGTTTCGGTGACCCAGTCGTCGTAGTCAGCGGCCCTCATTTCGTGGGGGTAGCCATCTTCGAGTACCCAGCCGATGCCGATGATGAAGATGGCGGGGTATTCTTTGATGATTTCCGTCTCGCGTTGTTTTCTCGGCAGGTCGGGGTATTTCTCGAGTATTTCTTCGGCGTGGAAGAAGGTAAGCTCATCTGGCAGATCGGGGTATTTGTCGGTCTTTAGCTGGGGGAAAAGTTCCTGGACGTGGGTCTCGGCGCCTTTGAGGACCTTCCAGATTTTTTGCACGACCTCTTTTAGGAATTTGAGGTTGCGCTGGTCTTCGGTTATTGTCAGCTCCCAGTCCCACTGGTCGACGTAGGCGCTGTGGTCGTG
>CAYSLN010000021.1:2532-6654 GCA_964431825.1 uncultured Pirellulales bacterium
GTGACGCGGATAAGACTGAGCTGTTTGCAGAGATTTTCTTCGATGTAGTCTTTGGCGGCATAGGTGGCGATTTGTGTTTCTTTGGGGGTCAGCAGGGAGTTGTAATTTTGCGGCAGGATTTTTTCCAGCTCGGCGTAGTCGCCGATGCCTGGGCCGGCTAAGTCAGCTTTTTTGTCATCCATTGTTATCTCCTGAGAAGTTTTTGTAGTTATATCGGTTGGTGAGGATTTTATAATAGCAGGGAAAAATGTCAAGATATTATTACGCCTTGAGGTGAAAGCTGATACAATCGTGGGAGTTACTTGAAATGTAAACATAAGGAGAAGTTATGAAAAGTTACAGGAAAGAGCTTTGGTTCGATACGAGAAGCAGGAGAGAGTACATTAACATTACGCCGGAGGTTGAGGGGTGCCTGAGAGAGAGCGGGATTAAAGATGGCATCGTGTTGTGTAATGCGATGCATATTACGGCCAGCGTGTTTATTAATGACGACGAATCGGGGCTGCATCAGGATTTCGAGGTGTGGTTAGAGAAGCTGGCGCCTGAGAAGCCGTATTCGCAGTATAAGCATAACGGCTATGAGGACAATGCGGATGCGCATCTGAAGCGGAGCGTGATGGGCAGAGAGGTGGTGGTGGCGGTTACCAACGGCAAGCTTGATTTCGGGCCGTGGGAGCAGATATTTTACGGCGAGTTCGACGGCAAGAGGAAGAAAAGGATCCTGGTAAAAATAATCGGCGAATAAATTTGTCCTTCGCTTCTTGTGATAAATTTCTTGTATTTTTTTGGTATGAGACGATGGGATGAAATTATCGTATATAAAAGTCTTCAATATTTATAATAAACTGAACAACATGTGTTTATTTAAGTTTAGCATTCAAATATTAACATTTGACATAGGAAACGACTTAGGCAACAATAAGAGTGAAAATGATTGATAAAAATAGACCACAGGTGAGCATCTGTGAGGTTCTACGTGAATAGAGGAGACTTTCAGAAGTTAACTCAGGAAAGGTTACAAGATGCGCGAGCTCTACTTAAAAAACGACGATATTCCGGTGCGTACTACTTGTTTGGATACGTAGTCGAATGTGCGTTGAAAGCGTGTGTTGCAAAACAGACAAAAAAATATGACTTTCCACCAGAGCGAAAAAGTATCGAGAACATTTATACTCACGATTTCGAGAAACTTGTTGGTGCTGCTGAGCTAAAGGTTAAGTTAGATAGAGACTTTAAAAGTAACAAGGATTTAGAGCGTAACTGGGCAGTTGTGAAAGACTGGAAAGAAACAAGTCGGTATGAAGAACATGATGAAAAAAAAGTCAAAGATTTCTTTGAGGCAATTACGGACGAGAAACACGGAGTCTTAAAATGGCTAAAACGACATTGGTAGAAAATGATAAAAAAGCTGGCAGGGCTCTTGTCAAAAAGCTCGATGAGTCTGGCTTTGATTTGAAAGCTGCCTTATGGTTCTACATGCCTGACTCCGAAGAGTGGCGTTTAATCCTTGCTTCGACAGCCGTGGATGTAAAAGGGCCAAAAGGGGCTTATGAGCAGGTACAATCACAACTCCAAGCAATAAATGAAGGTTATGAGCTGTCTCTTCAGAACATATCTTTAGTAAGTCCAGGTGATAACTTGATAAAGCTTTTGAGATCAGTAGTAAAAACAGGTAAAAAAATATCGCATATTCGGTTCACAAGAAACGTTGTTAACAACGTATTCATAGAAGATGCCTATATATACCGGCTTATGTAATGCTTCGATCAATTCTAATTTTTGCCAGTCAAGTGTTCTCCATTTCAGCTACCAAGAATGTTTTTCCCCATTCGTTTTTTGAAAACGACGGCGACTGGGCCTCATTCGTTGAAATAGTAAAGGCTAATGTCCCTTCAAAATAGGCTAATAAACCAATACTCAGCACCTACAACATGACGTTTCTGTTTTTTTTGATTCAGGTGGTAGTGATTTCGTGTTCCGGGGCGATGCAGCCGGGGCCTATAACGGCGACGGTCATTACGATGGGCGCGCGGAAGAAGTATGCGGGGGCGCTTTTGGCATTGGGGCACGGGATTGTCGAATTTCCACTGATGGTGGTGATTATCCTCGGGATGGGGAAGTACTTCGAGCTGGCTAAGGTGCAGATTGCGATAGGTCTGGCGGGCGGAGTTTTTCTGATACTGATGGCGATACAGGGGTTGCTCAGCCTGAAGGGCAAGGCGGAAGCCGAGCCCAAGGCGCTGGATGGCAGGCCTGTTTTGGCGGGGGTAATACTATCGGTAAGCAATCCGTATTTTCTGATATGGTGGGCCACGGTCGGGTTGGCGCTGGCTACTCAGGCGGCGGGGTGGGGGATATGGGCCTTCGCACTTTTTGCCATAGCGCACTGGTCGGTGGACCTTTTATGGCTGCAAATTTTGTCCTGGGCGAGCTTCAAAGGCTCGGTTTTTTTCGGGCGCGGAGCGCAGAGAAAGGTATTGTTGATTTGTGCGCTGGCGCTGTTGGGGTTCGGAGTATTTTTTATCTATAAGGCCGGTGTTGGTCTTGCAGGGTTATATTGATTTTTTAAGAGCCAAGGATTTGCTTTATGTTGTATTGGGCGAGGGCGCTTCGCTGTGAGTTGGCTATCTGTGCGAGGGACTGAGACTGCTGGGTCGTTGACTGTGCGAAACCGGCGGCGGCCACGGCGTCGGCGATGTCGGAGAGCTTTATGTTGGAGGGGTCTTTAGCAGGGACGAAGCCGACTTTTGGGTCGGAGGTTTTTGCGATTAGGCCGTGAGAGATAAGGTGGTTTAGGATTTTGTTTGCGAACTCGGGGGGCATATCCAGTTTGCTGCAGATGACCTCGGCTTCGACGGGGGCGTTGTCTGTTTCAAAGGCATCTGCGATTTCCCTGATGATATTGATGGCGGTGAAGTCATTGGCTATGAAGTAATCCTCGGTTCGGCGTGCAGAGGCAATCTCGGCGGCGTCGAGGGTCTTGAGGTGCTGGGTGGTGAAGGTCAACTGCAGGCCGAAGAGTACGATGAGCCATGTTATAAATATCCAGAAGACGCCCAAGGGGATAAGGCCGAGGACACCATAGACCTGGCTGTATGGTATAAACCCGGTGACGTACATACCGAAGAGGGATTTTGCGGCGGTCCAGACGAAGGCCGCTATGGCTGCGCCCCAGATGGCTGCGCCGGTTTTTACTTTTGTGTTCGGCAAGACGAAGTAGAGCAGGGAAAAGGCGACGACAGAAACTATGTAAGAGAGAACAACGGGGGCGAAGTTGGAGAGGACAGTTGTTTGTATATGCCCGATGGTCGAATACTGTGTGGCGATGTATACGCCGACTCCGAGCAGGAGCGGGCCGAGGGTCAAGAGTGCCCAGTAGTTGATTACCCGATGGAAGAAACTCCTGCCCCTTGCGATGTGCCAGATATTATTGAAGGCCCTTTCTATGGTTGATAAGAGGGCAAGTGCGGCCCAGATAACAATCAGGACACTGACCAGGGTAATTGAGCCTTTGTTTACACCTGTGAAAAATTTTTCGACTATCCCGTCGAGGTGGTCGGTTATCATTACGGAGTCCCCTGTTTCGGAGGGGTATTCAATTGTTGTAAGGTGAAGCTGTTCATATATCAGTGTTCTAACTCTTTCTCCGATGTCACTGTATGCCGGCAGCGAGTGGAATATCAAGATTACCACGATGGCGAGTGGGACGATTCCGAAGATGGTGTGGTAGGAGAGGGCGGCGGCCTGCTGGCCTGCGCGGTTTTTTCTCAGGAGTCTGGCGCAGTGCGACCAGAGCTTAATCTGGAAGACGACGAATCGACTTGCCCTGCCGAGCTGTGCGGTTGGTGTGGTTAAGAGCTTTGTGAACATGCTATTGCCTTTCAATTCCTCAAGCGGGCGTAAGGTCTTTATTTTGCAAGGGGTCCCCTGGTGAAAGTGTCGGCTAAATAAAATGCTTACTTAAACAAATCCTCGAGGCCCTTTCGCAACTGCTTCTCCAATTGTTCCTCCACCTGTTCTTTTAGCTGGTCTTCGAGCAGCCTGCCCACATCGAGTTGGGGTCTGTTGATAGTTCCTTTTAGCGGGATGGTTATGTTTTTGGCGACAGAGCCCCTCGTATAT
>CAYSLN010000021.1:6754-9015 GCA_964431825.1 uncultured Pirellulales bacterium
GCCACGCCGCTGACATTAACGGCATCGGCGAAGATGGGATTGACATAAATCAACATTTTCTTTGTGGTGTTTTCGTCGATGTTTATATCTTTGGCTATTTGGATGGGGCCGGGTGTTTTCAGGAAAGCAGGCTTTTGTTTAAAGTCGGCCTGGCCGGCGAAACTTATCTGGCCGTTGTTTACCCTTGTTGAGAAGGGTGCAATCTTTAGCAGGCCGTTGAGGATTTGCACTTTCACGTCGGTGGGGCCAAAAATCAATCCCATATACTCGGCTCTATCAAAACCAAGTCCGGCTTGTGTGTTAAGGTTGGCCATGAGCTTGTCGGTCTGGCCGATGGGATATTGACAGAGAAAGTCTATATTGTCCTGTCTTTGTCCCTGTATTTTCAGGCCCTGTGGCAGGAACGCAGAGGCGATATCGCTGACGGCGGCCCAATCGTACTGAAGACTTGCGTGGCCCTGCAATCTGGTATTTCCGGCCTGGTCGCTTTTTTTGAATTCGCCTTTTTTAATTTTTATCTGCGGGGTTTCAAGATCGAGGTTTTTGACGTTTATAGTTTTGAGCTGCGGATTGATATCGGCATCAAGGCTGAGCAGGACCTGGTCCTGCTGGAAAGGCTCTTTTCCGGGGGCGGTGAATTTCAGGTCTTTAATTTTTGTTGCATCGGTTGCGATTCGATAGGTGCCTTTTTCGGAAGTGAGGGAAAGTCTGGATGCTGCGGTGCCGGAGAGTTGCATATCCTGCGGGAATGAGGCGAATAAAACGGCGAACGGCTGGAGCTTTGCGAGGTCAAGTTCATCGGCGGTGACAATCAGCTGGATAGGTTTGTCGGATGTTTTGTCCAAGGGCAGGACGGCATTTCTTGTGCTGACTGAACCGAGGCCCGCTTTTACATCTACGGAGTTGATAGTGAGGATGTTGTTTTGGCGGTCGATGTCGAGGGCGAAGGTGACATCGGCCATTGGCTCGGAGGCGGTGAGGCCTTCGGCGGAGGTGAGGCGAAGGTTTTTGACCTGCGATGAGCCGGCGGCGGTAATTTTGTTTTCGGCGACAGAGACTTGCCCGTTAGCGGAGAGTTCACCGGCCATTTGGTAAGGGCCAATATCGACGAACTGCAGCAGCTGGGACTGGAGTTTAGTCAGATCGACCCGGGCTGCGTATTGGACCTGTTCGAGGCTGCCGCTGGCGTTGACGTTTGCAAATGCAGAGGAGACATTGAGTTTATCGAAATTTATTTTTTCGTTGTCGGCGGTCAACTCGAGTCCGACGATGAGGGGTTCGGAAAGGGTAATTTCTTTTCCATCGACTGTGCCGGCCAGTCCGGTTAGATTGGCCTGGCTTTTGATTTTGCCCTCGGAGGCCTCGACATTTCCGCTTAATTTGCCAGAGTTGAGTGTCATTCCTTCTTTGACGGCAAAGGTGTGGGGCATTTGGGAGAAGAGCTGACCTAAATCGAAGTCGAAGCCACCTGTGAGGCTGTAATCTGAGCCGGGCTTTAATACGTCGGCCAGCGAGCCCAATGTTGTGGGGACAGCTCCGGAGGCCTGTGCATTGAGCCAATCGGCATCGACCTGCAATTTTTCAACTTTTATGAGTTCCTGTTCACCTGTTAGTTTTACATCGATGTTCAGGCGGCTGGTTTTCAATCTGTCGTTTTTTAACTGGGCGCCGGTTATGTCCAGGTCCTTTGCCTTTATGGCGGCGTTTAGGTTTTGGAGGCGGCCATTTTTGATTTCGCTGCTAAGGTTAGCTGAAAGCATGCCTTTGGCCTGGAGGTCCATTTCGGCCAGTGCGAGGAGCGGCGCCAGTGATTCAAGGTCCAGGTTGTTGACTTCAACGGTCAAATCTCCGGCGGTTTCTTTTAGTGTCCAGCCGAGTTTTGTCGGGCCGGGATTAATTCGGCCGGTAGCGCTAATCTTCGATTCTTTACCTTTGTCCACCACGGCCATATCTATGTCGAAATCTGTTTGCTGTCCTGACGGGCGCAGATTTACTTTCGAGTTTATCTGTGAAAGCACAACTGTTTGGTTCTGCCGGTCGGTCACCTTCAGATTTCCATCGTTAACGACGAGGACATCGACAGAGAGAGGGATTACTTTGGTTTTTACGGGTACGGGTTGAACAGGCTCTTTTATCGTTGTCTGCTGAGTGCTAAGGTCCACTTGAATTTTGGGTTCATCAATGGTTGTTGGGCCCAAAGCAAGGTTGCCCATTAGAATAGAAAAATAGTGCGGTTTTGTTTCGATATTTTTTACCTGGAT
>CAYSLN010000021.1:9115-18593 GCA_964431825.1 uncultured Pirellulales bacterium
TCGAGCATTATCTCATCCGATTTATTTTTTACTATCTCATCAACCCTGTCGACGCATTTTTTGGTGATATCATCGATTTGCTTTTTACCTTTTTCGAGATCATCTTCTGTGATAATTTTGTCTTTTTGCTGCTTTTCGAGGTGTTTGATTGCATCTCTTCTTATGTTGCGGACACTAACTTTTGTCTGCTCGCCGGTTTGCTTTGCCTGTTGGACGAGCTGGATTCTTCTTTCCTCGCTGAGTGGCGGGATGTTTAGGCGGATAAACTTTCCGTCCACAATCGGGGCGATGCTCAAGCTGCTGGCTTTGATGGCCTTTTCGATGTTCTGGAGCGAGCCCGGGTCGAATGGTTTAATCACAATCATATCCACCTGCGGCACAGCGAGAGCTGCTATTTGTTTGATTGGTGTGGGTGTTCCGTAATAATCGGCCTTTATGTTCTCTACCAGTGCCGGTGAAGCTCTGCCGCTGCGAAAGGTTTTTAGTTGGTCATGCAGGAGTTCGACGGTCTTTTCCATTTTGGATTCGGTGTCAGAGACTGTTTGATTGGCAGGCATCTGCGACCTCGTTTCGTATATCGTAATTTAGTTTTTCTCTCACATGATGCACATCAGAGTTGCCGTCACGCGTTACGCATTACTATTTTAGTTCCGACTTGCTGGCCACAAATGGCCTTGGTGATATCGCCCTGTTTGAAGATGTTTAGGACGATAATCGGGATATTGTTGTCACGACAAAGACTAATCGCTGAATGGTCCATTATTCTGAGGTTTTTGCTTAGGAGTTCATCGTAAAACAATTTTTCGAACAGTTGTGCCTTGGGATTTTTACTGGGGTCATCGCTGTAGACGCCATCGACCTTTGTTGCCTTAATCAGCAGGTCTGCATCGAGTTCCGTGGCCCTGAGGGCGGCACAGGTATCTGTAGTGAAGAAAGGGTTTCCCGTTCCGCCGGCCAATATTGCGACCCTACCTCGCTCGAGGTGTCGAATTGCTCTTCTGCGGATAAAAGGCTCGCACATTGCCGAGACATCGATTGCGCTGAGGACCCTTGTTGGCTGGCCGAGTTTTTCGAGTGTTTCCTGGAGTGCGCAGGCGTTGATGATAGTAGCCAACATACCCATATAGTCGGCGGTGTTTCTCGGTATATGGCTGGCCTGGGAGAAGCTCTCCCCGCGGATAAAATTACCTGCTCCTACAACGACGGCGACCTGCGGGCCGATTTTGCAGATGTCGACGATTCTCTCAGCAAGTGATTCGAGGGTAGCGCCGTCAATTCCGAATCCGCCGGGTTTGCAGAAACTCTGGCCTGAGAGTTTCAGCAGCACGCGCTTATATTTGGTCTTGGTCATTTATATGGTATTTCGCGTTTTTTATACCAGTTGAAATACGCTTTTTAACCAACGTCGAATCTGACGAATCTTTTTATTTTAGCCTGGCCGCCAGCCTGTTTGGCGGCGTCGGCGAGTACCTGTGCGACAGATTTACTGTCATCTTTTACGAACGGCTGTTCGAGCAGGCAGTTCTCGACATAGAATTTTTTTATTTTGCCTTCCACTATTTTGTCAATGATGTTGGGTGGTTTGTTCTTTACCTGCTCGGCGAAGATAGCCTTCTCCTGCTCAACTGCTTTGGGATCGATACTATCCTTGTCCAGCGCCAGGGGCTTAGTAGCGGTGATGTGCATAGCGAGGTCGGAGGCGGTTTGCTTTAGTGCATCAGCAGCGGATATGTCGTTGTTGTCGGTTTCAATTTCGACCATAGCGCCGACTTTTCCGTTGAAGTGGATATATGTTCCAATCAGGCCCGGGCCGGGAAGTGTGAATCTGGCGTAATCGCCGACCGCCATTTTTTCGCCGGTTTTGCTGACGGTTTCTGTAACGATAGCAGAGAATTTTTTGCCGTCGACTTCGGTTTCGAGAAGGCTGTCCGGGTTGCTATCGGCTTTGCAAACGGCCATATAATTTTTCATAGCATCGACTGCCGCCAGAAAATCATTGCTTTTTGCGACAAAGTCTGTTTCGCAGCATAGCGTTGCCAGCGAGGCCCAGTTGTCAGCCTGCGTGGTGACGAGCAGACCTTCAGAAGTCTGTCGTCCGGCTCGTTTGGCCAGAACGGCCAAGCCTTTCTTTCTGAGAATTTCTACAGCCTTGTCTATGTCACCGTCGGCCTCCTGCAGCGCTTTTTTGCAGTCCATCATTCCCTGGCCGGTCATCTTCCGCAGCTTGGCCACCAGTGCAGCTGAAATATCCGCCATCATCATACTCCTGTTTTCTGAGGTTCCTGGTTCGTGGATTGTTCTTATTGTTAGCCGGCGGAGAAAGCTGCCGGTCAAATATTATTCACTGTCACTCTTGTCTTTTAAGTCCGGCTGCTGCTGGGCTTCCGTCTGGTTCGAGACGGATACTTCGGTTTCAGTTGGTTGCTGTTCAACAGCAGAGTCGGTATCGGGCTTGTCGTGGTCGGCCTTTGCCTGTGCAAGGGCCGGTCTTCTTGAACGAGTACGTCTGGGCCGAGCCTGTTCCTGACGAATTGGAGCCATTGTTTTTCCAACGGCTATCGCATCGGTCAGCTCGTTCATTATTAATTCGATAGCTCTGATGGAATCATCATTTGCGGGGATTGCCACATCTACCGAATCAGGGTCCGAATCGGTATCGAGAAGCCCAATCGTTGCAATGCCAAGTTTTTTGGCCTCTCGCAAGGCGAGATGTTCCTTCTTTGCATCCACAACTACAACGGCGCCCGGTGGACGAGTCATCTTTCGAATGCCCTCCAGGTTGGTTTTTATCTTTCTCATTTCGCGTTTTAGTCTGGAAGCCTGCTTTTTACTTTCCCCTTCGAGAGTTCCTTCCTGCTCCATGGCTTCCAATTGTTCAAGTCTTTGTAGTCGGGAGCGTATTGTTCTGAAGTTTGTAAGCATTCCCCCGAGCCATCTCTGGGAGACATAGTGCATACCCGATTTGTTTGCGGCGGCCTCGATGACTTTTTGGGCCTGTCTTTTGGTTCCGACGAAAATAACGTCACTGCCAGAGGAGACCACTTCAGCAAGTAGCTGTTTTGCTATGAGCAGACCCTTTAAGGTTTGTTTGACATCGATAATATGGATGGTGCCTCGTTTGGCGAAAATAAAGGGGGCCATTTTGGGATTCCATCGGCTCGCGCCGTGTCCGAAATGCACCCCTGCGTTAATCAAATCCCGCACTAACTGTTTAGCCACAAAAACCTCCAAACAATTTAAATTATCCTTGCCTGCAGCAGACAAACAGCAGAACCAAGGAAAACTAACGCAAATCGCCGAATGTGTCAAGAATTTTTATATCAAGAATTTTTGGTGGGTGCAAGTATATTAGGCGGGGACGGGCTGTTGCCGTCCGCTCGTGTGCATAAGAGGATATGGCGGCGAAAAGGCAGACTTTCTAATGCCAGACTGAAATTATGATATTAGGCTCGGATTTCTTTGCCTGGACCATTCCTGTGGTCGTGTTTGTTAGTTTTATGGAAATAGTCGGGTTTTCTTTTAGCCACTTGGTGATTTGCTCATCGAGGAACTCCAAAGCTCCCGGGTGAAGTTTTGTAAAGAATGTCTTAACGCCAGTGACTCGGCCTGCGGTAGCAGAAGGAGCAGGAGTATCCGGTTTGGCGGGCGGGGCAGGCGGTTTTGGGGCCGGGGCGGGTTTCTTCGCAGCCTCGACCTTTGGTGCTTGTGGCCCGGTGCCGCCACCCAAGTTTAATGGCGAACGCGAGACAGTCGTCCGGGCTGAGTCAGCGCCTCCCAGCGGGATTGGCTTTTCGGGCTGTTCATTACCGGTGGGCTTATTACTGCCAAAATTATCCATGTGTTGTCCCTTTTAGAAATAATTTAGTTGCTTGTATCTTGGTTCCCAAACACGGTATGTTGCGTTTGAGGTTCCTCTCGTGAATCGTGGCTTGGGCCACGAACCGCGAACAGCTTTTTGCGTCTTTTAAACCTTCTCAGCCTCAGCTTTTGGCTGTTTAATTCTTTACGTTCCAACGTCTGAGCTAATCGGTGTCTGTGGTATCGGCAAAGGGGTCGGTCAATGCTTCGTGCAACCCCGGCTGGAATTCCGGCTCGGCACGCTTTTTTCTTAAGTCCTCCAGCATTTCGGTGTATTCAACACCCCCGGATGAAATACTCGGCGTAAGGATAAATATAACCTCTGTGGACCTTTCTTCGAAGTCCTTGCTTGAGAACAAGATGCCTAAGACAGGGATGTCCTTCAAGAAAGGAAAACCCCGGATTACGGTCCGTTCTTCAGTTTTTCTGATGCCACCAATCATGAGGCTCTGGCCCGGTTTAATGCGGTTTTCCGCGACTTCTATGGTACGCTCGGTAATAACCGAGGCCTGAACTACGCCCTCCGGCTTGGACTTCGAACCGATTTGTATCTTGGTGACAAGAGCTATTGAACCATCTGCATAAACATAAGGAGTTACCTCAAGGCTATCTTCGACCCACTGGTATTCGGTCAAAGAAAATGGCTCGTCGAAGCCTGGTTTGAGCAGTATCTTTTCGAGTGGGACGTTTTCCCGTGAGACGATTTTGGCCTTTTGGCCATTTATGGTTTCGAGGGTCGGATTCATAAGGATTTTGAGGTAACCTCTCGATATAAGCATGTCAACAACGGTCCTGACCTGGTGGCCATCTACGCCCTGATTTCTCCAGTATCCGACATCCAGGCCGAAGTCAGCGCGTTTGCTTTCCCGCAGAGCAGCACCCGGGAAAGCAGGTAAAAGCTCACCAGAATCACCGGTTTTGCCGCCAACGGTTATCCGCTCGCCGAAGAGATTCTCCATCATAATTGAGGTTTCCCAGTCCATCGTTATGTCAGCGAAGCGTTCAAGTATGAGGCAGTCGATGTTGACCTGAATGGGAGGGATATCGACCTTTTGAAGAAACTCTATGACCTTATCGGCCTCCTGAGCATTCGGGCAGTTGATAATCAACTGGTTGACGGCGGGATTTCCACTGATGGCATAATGCGGCTGATAAATTGTCTGGCCTTTATTATCCGTACTCATCGTTGCGAACTGGTTTTTAACCAGTTTGGCCAGATCATTGACGGAGTGATGTTTAGCGGAATAAAAGACCTTTATGCCGTCTTTAACCTCGATTCTTTGCGGGGGGGACCGGTACATTTCCGGAAGAGGATTTTTGACCTGGGGGTTTTCTTCGATTTTTCTTAGCTCATCCAGGATAGCCTTGCTTTGTAACTCTGCTGGTTTGTGCGAGAAGAAGTCCCCGCAGCCGTTGAGGTACAGGATGAATACCAGGGTCGCCGAATACAAAAAGGCGCGTTTGGTGTTTCTTACAGCCAAGACCCCAATCAGCTTTTTTCCCCCGCTAATTTTGCGGATGCTATAGTCCATAGTCACACTACCCAACCTCGGGTGGCTGCTATCAATAAGCGGTATGGTTCTGTATTTAAGCGCTTTTTGGTATAAGTGAAAACGGCAGCAATAGTTATTGTATTGCGTATTTTCTATGTTATCAAGGATGTTTTGATAAAATTAGCAAAATAGAGCTCTTTGGTTTTACTCGGATTAAGGGTTAGACCGGGTGGTATTTTTCTGCTATTTTGGCGGCTTATGACGAAAAAGAAGGAGAAAAAGGTCACTGTTGGCTTTATATCGCTGGGTTGTCCGAAGAATGTGGTCGACAGCGAGAAGATGCTGGGGCTGATTGCACAGGGAGGTTTTTATATAACGGCCGAGCCTGATGATGCTGATATTGTCATCATTAATACCTGTGGGTTTATAGAGCCAGCGAAGGTCGAGTCGCTTGAAGTGATACGGAACGCTGTGGAGTGCAAGCGGAGAGGCAGTGTCGGAAAGGTAATCGTTGCGGGTTGTTTGTCAGAAAGGTTGGGGGAAGGGCTCTTCAAGCAAGTAGATGGCATTGATGTTGTGATGGGGCTTGGGGAGCGGGATAATATAGTTAAGGTAATCAATAAGACTATTCTCGCGGAACAGCCGGCTGCTTATGTAGAGTGTGCGGGGGAAAAGCGTTTAGCAGTCCCAGATGACAGGGCGAGGTTGCTTATTACGCCTGGGCATTTGGCGTATCTTCGGATTAGCGAGGGGTGTAATCATCGATGTTCTTTTTGCACGATACCGGCAATCAAGGGTCGATTCCGGAGCAAGCCGGAGGGACAGGTCCTTGCGGAAGCGGCTGAACTGGTTTCGGCGGGTGTGGTCGAGTTAAATGTAATCGCGCAGGACACTTCCTATTACGGTCGTGATTTGAGGGTTAAAAACGGCCTGGCTATACTGATAAAGGGGCTTGAAAAGATCGACGGGTTGGCGTGGATTCGGCTTATGTACCTGTATCCGGCGGGAGTGGACGAAGAGCTGATTGAAACCATCAGGGAGAGTGAAAGAGTAGTGCACTATCTGGATATTCCAATCCAGCATGCAAGCGATAGAATCTTAAAGGCTATGCGCAGGCTCCATACCAAAGAGCAGCTTGAGGGGCTGATTGGGAATTTGCGTTCCGCTATGCCTGATATTGTGTTGCGGACGACTATGATAGTCGGCTTTCCGGGGGAGAGCGACGACGAGTTTGGGGAGCTTATGGACTTTGTTAAATGGGCTCGATTCGATGCTCTGGGCTGTTTCAAATTTTATCCCGAGTCGGGGACCGAGGCTGCCGGGTTGCCCGGACAGGTTCCTGAGAAGATAAAACAGCAGCGTTTGGAGGAGTTGATGCTGGCGCAACAGGAAATCGCCTTTGGCGGGAACAGGGAGAGAGTAGGGAGCCAGCTTACGTGTCTGGTTGATTCCGTTGGGGGCGAGCGCAGCGGACGGGGGCGCTTTTACGGTCAGGCACCAGATATCGACAGTGTCTGTATTATAAAAAAGTGCAGTGGTAAACCCGGCGATTTTATAAAGACCAGGGTCGCAGGTACTGAAGGTTACGATTTGATTGTTGAGCAAATTTAGTATTGAACCACATCGGAAACGCAAGTAAACTAATCATCATGTTAAGGCTCATTCCGAACATTCTGACGTTTGGCAGGCTTGTTTTAACAGTCATTTTTGTGATTATGGTTCTTTACTCGCCCCACATGGCAGAGAACAGGGTGTTTTTTTTAGATGTTGCGTTTGTACTTTTTGTGATTGCGGGGCTGACGGATATTGTAGACGGGATAGCGGCCCGGAAGTTCAACGTGGTGAGTAAATTCGGTCGAATGGTAGACCCGCTGGTGGATAAGATTCTGGTCTGCGGGACGTTCATCAGCTTTGCGATAATCGGCGAGCCGAGGCTATTCGGTCTTGGGCCGGGGGTGTTGGCGGCGATTCACTGGTCGGTGGCGGGGGTTCTGATTCTGCGGGAGGTTTATGTTACGGTCCTTCGGCATCTTGCAGAGGCCCGCGGGGTCAACTTTGCCGCGACTGTGTCGGGGAAGGTGAAGATGTTTCTGCAGACGTTTGCGATAGGGACGGTGGTTATAAAGATGGCTCATGTTCAGACTGCGACGTGGGGGTATTGGTTCACAACGATTACTTTCGTGATTATGCTGGTGGCGACGGTCGTTTCGGGTCTGCGGGCGACTAAGAGGAGCAGTTGGAGAGAGGCGGTCAAGCGGGTAGAGAACACAGAGTGATGGCATTCGTGGGGGATTCGGCTTGTATTATGCCTCGCTGGTTTTATTGCGGTCGATAAATTCGGATGTAACATCAAGGGGATTTAGGTGTATCCTGTCGAAGATTTCTTCTTCCAGTTTGAAGATTAAAAGGTCGACTTTCTCAGTATCGATGTTGTTTTGAGCGGCGGAGTTAGGTTGATGGCGATTTCTTTCGTGGGCTTCTTCGAGCCTGTCTTTTAAGGGTACAATCTTATCGTGCATGACTCTCTTGTCGGCATAGTAGAGGAGTTTTTCTTCCCAGGTGTGCGGTTTTTCCTGCTGGTCCAGTATAGCGGAGTATCTGTGTTTTTTTATTGTCAGGGCGAGGAGCGGGAAGTTGTCTTTTAGAAGTTCGTAGGCGGCCTGCTCGTGGCAAAGGCCGGTGTATTTTTCTTTCAAGTGTTGCCATTTTGCTTTGTCCTGAGCTGTGAGTGACTGTTCAAACCTGCTGAGGTCTGAATCGTTTAAGTCACAGATTCTCAGGATATCGTGAAGCAAACAGGCTCTTTCTGTGAGGTCGACATCTACGGCGAGGCCTTTTTCGTTTAGCTTTTGCGCGAGGAAGACGGCCAGTTTGGCCACAGCCATATTGTGTTTTACGATATGCGGGGGGACGCAATGCTCGTTTAGTATGGCCAGGCACTGGTTGCGTGTTGGAAGATTATAGTTTTTCATTTATTAGTTCAGCGCATTTTTTTCCTGATTTTATCATTCCGCCGAAGATGGGTCCCATTCTCGGGAGGTTAAAGACAGCGCAGACGGACATACCGGCGACGTAGAGGCCCGGGTAGACTTCGGAAGTTTTTTTGACGACGCCAGCTTCGGAGGCGCGGACGTCCATGAAGCTTTCTTTGATTTCTTTTGGGAAGAGTTTTGGCTTTTTGTTTTTTAGCATGTTGACAACTTCGGCGGGGTGGCCTGTTGCGTCGATGAGGAATTTGGAAGAGATGCAGAAGGGGTCGACGTGGAGGCCGGCCATCATGATGGCGGTGTTGTTAACGACTACGCCTTCGACGGTTTTGGTTTTTAGGATAATGTCTTCGGCTTCTGTGAGGTTGAAGATTTCGGCGCCGGCTTTTTTGGCTTTGTAGGCGAGGGCTGTTGCGAATTCTATCGCATCGATTACGTACAAGTCTTTTTGTTTTTTTGCGGTTACGCCGATTTCGTCGAGGATGTCTTTTTCTTCGACGGCGATGACGTTGTAGCCTGCGGCACCGCCCCAGATTCCGCCGCCGATAGAGAGCTTTTTCTCGATAACGGTGGTTTTGGTACCGGCTTTTGCCAGATAGTAGGCAGCGGCGAGACCTGCGGGGCCGGCACCGACTATGACTACGTCGTTTTCGAGATGCTCGAGCAATCTGCTGTTGTACTCGGTTAGAATCGCTCTGGAAATATCTGTCTCAATCATTTTTATTTTCCTTTCCTTGATTAAAAACAAAAGGCACCACCGCGAGGGAGTGCCTTAAATCAGCTTTAGCATATCTTCCTTCGCGGGCATTATCCCAACAGGTTCAAGGGTCGTCGCCAGCAAGCGACCTCTCAGCTGTAGCCCAAACTGATGTCTGGTCTTTAGCTCCCCTGGCTATCGAAAGTTCAATTTTGGTATATCTTAATATCTGACGGTAATTGCGGCAAGGATTTTTTTCAGACTGCAAGTGCTGAATTACTGGAGATTTTCCTGAATCATCTCACGCGTAAGGATTACTTTGCCTTCTTCGCAGACTTCACACTTTCTGACGATGCGTGCAGGTATTGGCCGGCCGGTGTCAATCGGCGTGCCATACAGGACGACATCTGATCCCAGTATAGTTTCCAAATCAATCTCGTTGA
>CAYSLN010000022.1:0-17323 GCA_964431825.1 uncultured Pirellulales bacterium
GATCACCGACATAAGTGCCTTATCAGGCCTGACTGAGCTGCAATACCTATGGTTACCGGGAAATCCATTGAACACAGCGGCATATTGTATCTATCTGCCTTTAATCGAAGAGAATAATTCTGGAATCGATCTTTCCTACGATGTAATCGAGACATTTGCCTGTGACTGCGATGGAGATGGTTTCGTAGATTTCAGCGACTTTGCCTGTTTAGCTGATAGTTGGTGGGAAATCAACTGCGGCGGGTGTGAATGGATAGACTCAGATGGCGACGGAGACGTAGATTTCGACGACCTGATGATTTTCGGCCAGCACTGGCTCGGAGAGTGGGAATCTATAGAATAGTAGAGCTCTCTTTATCAATTACCCACAAAAACAGGGGGTATCGCAAATCTGCCAACCTTGACAGTAAAGCGAAAAAAGTGTACAATAATTTTTGATTTTGGTACTTCCAAAGCACCGGAAGAAGCAAGAAGACATAAATTCATCTTGTTTGATTTTCTTCTCGTTCTACAGTAGTACCCCCCGGGGTTCGAGAGAGGCTATAAGCATCAGTTTTTTTTGGCAAGGAAAAGAAAAATAAGACACAGAAGCATTATTTTCGCGACTGTTTTGATACTGCTGCAATTTAACTGCGGCACATCGCTGGCATTGCCGGCAACGGCGTACCAGGCTGAACAGGTGGTGACAGGCTGGCTCAAAACTGAATCTCGGCCGCTCGGTGCAGCTATTGGCCGATGGGTAGCTGAGGTCGAGAGCTTTGCTGACGAAAATGGTGAGCCGATTTATTATATCGTCTATCTGGAACCAGCCGGTTTTGTGATTGTGCCGGCAGATAATTCGGTTGAGCCGATTATTGGCTTTGCCGATGACGGTACTTATAAGGCCTCAGATAAGAACCCACTGGGAGCATTGGTAACCGCGGACCTAAAGGGCCGAGTGGCAGCAGTCAGAACCAACCACACCTCACAAAAAGAAAACGAATTGCTGAAAGTTTCCGACGCCCAGAGTAAGTGGAACCACTTTATCGAGCTTGCGGAGGACTCCGAAGAGGAGCCTGCTTTTATGGGTCCGACTTCGGTCCCTGATGTTCGCGTTGCGCCGCTGCTGCAAACTAAATGGGGCCAGGACAGTATCTGCAACAACAACTATTATTGCTACGACTATTACACGCCCAACCATTATTACTGCGGCTGCGTCGCCACTGCTATGGCTCAACTGATGCGCTATCACCAGTACCCTGATACAGGGATAGGAGTACATTACTTTATGATTGAAGTGAACGGATACCCGCGAACGGTGTCTACACGGGGCGGCGACGGCTACGGTGGAGTCTATAACTGGAGCGATATGGTGCTCGTGCCCAGTTGCAGCACAACCTCAACACAACGAAAGGCTATCGGGGCACTTTGTTACGATGCGGGTATATCCGTACACACGGATTATACACCAGATGGTTCGGGCGCTCCTATCTTCGATGTCAAACCTGCGCTGACCATCACCTTCAAGTATGATAACGCAGTCAATGGATATAACGACGAGGAAAATATCGGCCCAGGATTAATCGGCATGATAAATCCAAACCTTGACTACGGCAGTCCTGTTATCCTCGCTATCTGGAACGACGAAAGCGGACACGCTATTGTGTGCGACGGATATGGCTATGCCGCTCCAGCAACGCTGTACCATCATCTTAATATGGGCTGGCAGGGAACGGACGATGCCTGGTACAACCTGCCTACCATCCTGGACTTCGACATTGTCGATACATGTATATATAACATCTTTGTCGATGGCACTGGTGAGATAATCAGCGGCCGGGTAACTAACGCACTCGGGGACCCAATCAGCGGGGCGACGGTGACGGCAACAGGCAGCGTCGATCCATACAGCACGACAACAAATGCAAACGGCATCTATGCACTGGCGAAGATCCCGTCGGCATCAACATACACCATAAGCGTAACAAAAACAGGTTATCTGTTCACGGACCAGATCGTGACAACCGGCACGTCGTACGATGAGTCCAATACATCGGGAAATAAATGGGAAATTGATTTTATGGGGGTCATCTGCGGTGACTTCGATGGAGACAGTGACGTTGATGCAACAGACTTCGTGATGCTCGCGTCAGCATGGCTGACTGAGCCTGGGGATGCCGGGTGGAATCCTGACTGTGATATCAGCATCCCTGCTGATAACTTTATTGATGTGCTTGACCTTGACGTATTTGTCGATAACTGGCTGATGAACATCGAGTAGTCCCATTGCCAAATGCCCCCTCCGGAAAAAATCTGCCCCCGAGTACCGCTTGCCCAAGCTATCAAAACAAACGACTTAAAGACTTGCATTTGCAGGACAAACCCGCTATCCTAACGCAACTTCAGTCAAAAGATAGGTCAGCAAATACCTTCTGGATGGATTAAATTAGTTAAAATCAGTATGTTAAAGCATGATATTAAAATTCCGGGCGTGAAGGCCAGAAGCTACAAGGTCGAAATCGGCACAGGAATTCTTGGCGGGCTCTGGTCCAAGATAGAGGCAGATTTCGGCCAGCGTAGTAAGTTTGTTGTCACCGATGAGAATCTGGTTTCGGCCGGCCATCTGGCAAAACTGCTGGGGGGAAAAAGTGTTCCTACCTTCGTAATCAGCCCGGCTGGAGAGACTTCAAAAAATATAGAAACCGTAGTTAGCATAATTGAGACAATGGAAAAGGGCTATCTTGGAAGAGACAGTGTTGTTGTTGCTCTCGGCGGCGGAACGGTCGGAGACATCGCCGGCTTCGCGGCATCTATTTTTAAAAGAGGTGTCCCTGTTATCCAGATACCGACGACAACGGTCGCTCAGGCTGATTCCGCCGTTGGCGGCAAAACCGGTGTCGATTCAAGCGTAAGTAAAAACGCGTTTGGTGTATTCTGGCATCCCGCGGCTGTTTACATTGATGTCGCCACTTTAACAACGCTGGACGATAGGCAATTCAAGGCCGGACTTGTTGAGTCTGTAAAACATGCGCTGATTGCCGACAGTGAGTACTTTGACTTTCTCGAAGAAAATCTTGATGCTATCATTAAGAGGGAACCAAGCGTCATCGAGAAGGTAGCTCATTTCAATTGCAAAATCAAGGGCAGCGTGGTTGAGATCGACCCGAATGAGCAAAACCAACGGAGAATCTTAAACTACGGTCACACTATCGGACACGCGGCTGAGGCTGCAAGCGAATTTGAATTGCTTCACGGAGAAGCTGTTGCCATAGGTATAATAGCAGCAGGCTTAATCGAGACTGAATTAGGACTGGCACAACCGGGAAGGCTTGACCGAATCAGAAGAATTCTGGAAAAACTCGGCGTCCCCGTGAAATTGCCGTACAACCTGGTCGAAGATGAATTAGTCGACCTGATAAAACGAGACAAAAAGGCCATCAATAAATGGCCAAGATTCGTGCTTATTAGCGACATAGGTAAGGTATTTTGCCAAGACGGTCAATGGGCTGTTGAGGTCGGTCCTGACCTCGTCGAAAAAACATTGCATAAGCTTTAATTTCAGACAAAGGGACAATATGTACAGAGAACAACTTAAGGTACTGGACTGCACAATCAGAGACGGTGGTCTTATTAACAATCATTATTTTACGGATGAATTCGTCCGCGAGGTGTACAAGGCACTATCCAAAAGTGGTGTCGACTATATGGAGTTCGGTTATCGAAGCAGCAGGGAACTTTTTCCGCCCGAAGATTACGGGGCGTGGAAGTACTGCGACGACGATAAAATACGGGAAATCATCGACGGTATCGAGTCTAACATAAAAGTCAGTGTAATGGTGGACTCATATCGTGTGAAAGAGCAGCATTTTGCCCCGGCCGACGAGAGTCCAATCGATATGATCCGTGCAGCGACGTATGTTAAATATATCGACAGTGCTATAGACCTTATAAACAGATGTCACGACCTTGGCTACGAAACGACCTGTAACGTTATGGCAATCTCGAAAGAAATAGAGCCGGAACTTGTCGAAGCTCTCGATCAGCTCGCGAAAAGCCCTGTTGATGTTGTTTATGTAGTCGATAGTTTTGGCGCATTGTACTGCGAGCAGATAGACTATCTGGTCAAACTTTACCAGGAACACCTGCCCGGAAAAGAAATAGGGGTCCATTGCCACAACAACCAGCAACTCGCGTTCTCCAACACCATTGAGGGCATCATTCACAATGCCAATTACGTGGACGGCTCGCTGGAGGGCATCGGCAGAGGCCCCGGTAACTGCTGCCTCGAATTGCTAATCGGTTTCCTGAAAAATCCGAAGTTCAACCTAACCCCCATTCTAAAAATACTACAGGATTACATGTTACCAATGCGTAAGGAAATCGAGTGGGGCTATATAATCCCGTATATGATTACCGGCATATTGAACGAGCATCCACGCTCAGCGATAGCATATCGCAAAACGGACGATAGAGACAAATACGCTGAGTTCTACGAGCAAATACGTTTGCCCCAGGAGTAGAAGTCTCCTATCACGACTAATATTCAGCCCCGTGTTTAAAGCGGGGCTTTTTTCTGCCACCCTACCGGCGAATAAAACTTTTTTCCTTGCCTTCTGAGCAATTCCGGGTAGATTTTATTAAAAATCCCTTTTTGGAGATTTGGAGATGATAGGCAAAAAGATAAGACTCGAAAGGATAATCGATCGCAATTCCCGCAAGACGGTAATAATTCCGATGGACCACGGCGTTACGGTCGGGCCAATCGCGGGTCTGGAGGATATGTGCGAAACGGTCAGTAAGGTAGTTGCCGGCGGAGCTAACGCTATCCTGATGCACAAGGGGATAGTTCAGGCCGGACACAGAGGCACAGGCAAGGATGTTGGGCTGATTATCCATCTTTCAGCGGGGACATCTATTAGTCCCGATCCTAATGCAAAGCAACTGGTCTGCACCGTCGAAGAGGCAGTTAAGCTTGGCGCGGATGCGGTCTCGGTACACGTAAACATCGGAGCTGAAACGGACAGCGAAATGCTGAGCCAGTTGGGCTATATTAGTGAGAGCTGTCTTGAATGGCAGATGCCGCTTATTGCGATGATGTACACGCGCGGGCTGGAGATAAAAGACGAATTCGACGTCAAAAATGTCAAGCACGCAGCAAGGGTCGGTGCCGAATTAGGTGCAGACATCGTAAAGGTAGTTTACACAGGCAGTGTCGACAGCTTCACAGAAGTCGTCCAGGGTTGTCCGGTACCGGTTGTGATTGCGGGCGGAGAGAAGATGGACAGCGACGAAGATATATTCAAGATGGTCGAGGATGCCTTAAAAGCCGGCGCTGCCGGCGTATCAATCGGACGCAACGCGTTCCAACACAAAAGCCCAACCAAAATGGTTCAGGCACTTAGCAAAATGGTGCATGAAGGAGCTTCGGTTAAAGAAGCCATCGATACCCTGAAAACCTAATCCCAAATAAGGCTATAGAGTTGCGCGTACTATAATCAGTAATCAACGCAGGTCACACGTTATTACGGCGCAACCAAGCACCAAAGCATCACACGCACAGAAACTGCCACAGAGTATTATGAACTTGCTGGAGCAGCTTTAGGAGCTTCCGGAGGTTTGGGAACTTTGGGGGCCTTTATGATCTTTTTGCCAGTGACATCGCTGGTGCCTCTTTCCGAAGTCATCTGGCCTTTGAGGTTCATGCCATCCAGCTCACCCTTGAAATCCAGCTGGAATGTATTGTCCCCAAAGCCCATCTCAAGGCTAAAGGTTAACTGATTGCCTTCAAGCTTGATACTGTTCATGGGGATCTCACCACCAAAGAACTCATATCTGCCGGTCAGGTCACCGAAAATTCTCATTACAAGCGTACGCGTGCCCCAATCGGAGGTCGTCGTAAGTTCCCAATCTCCGACAAGCTCTGTACCTATGCGCTTGCCACTGACCTGCCACTGTCCCATTTCATTCTCAAATTTTCCTGTCAGCTCGTTGCCTTTGACCATGCCCTCATATTTCGTTTGAAATTCAAATTCGTCGAGCTTGCTGTCTCGAGTGAAGGTGAGCTTTCCATCCTTGAACTTGACATCGGAGATTATATGCTCGCCCTGCTCCTCGGTCCACTTGCCTGCCAGCGTGCCGTCCGGCTTCTCAGAAATTATAAGTCTGGCATTGATGTCTCTATCACCAACATTAAAATTGACATCCCATTGCCCCAGGGCAGGACACATGGGTTTTGGCCGGGTTCCGACAGCAGGGAAATCGCCCCAGTCATTCGACATTGTGAGCATTAGCTTGCCATCCTTGAGAGTTCCCTCGTAGTCCATTGTAAACTCCCTGTCCTGAGGACCAGCTGTGCGCACAAATGTGAGCTTTCCATCCTGGAATTTGACATTAGAGAGCTCGTCCCTGCCCCACTTGCCCACCAGTGTGCCATCTTGATTTCTGGTAATAGACAACGCAGCAAAGCTCTTCCGGCCGTTGAATTCCATTGTGATCTCCCAATCACCTGTGACTTCATCAGCCGCCCAGACCAGCGACGTTTGCACCAACAACAAAAGGCAAATAAGAACGATAGAATTGCTGCTTGTTTTGTGAATTAGTAACTGATCCATAGCAAAACTCCTAAAAAAATACTTTTTCCAATTAGTCTTTTCTCAACTACACAACCTAACTCGTAAGTGTACAAGATACTGTAAAGCAGTGCAAAAGACAAGCGAAAATTCAGGAGACGAGATTGCCACAGATTCTCAGAGTTTGCAGAGGCAGTCTATTTTGGCTCCTTCTGGAGTGGGATTTCTTCAAAATCGAATCCTTTGGGGATTTTAAAATCAAAGATTTTTTTATCTATCTTTGCGTTAATCTTCGGCTTTAGCAATTCTATCTGGTAAATGTCCTCTTCGGTTGTGACGGCAACTATCTTCGCCGGCATGTATAATTCCCTGTCAATCCAAAAATCGATAGAGGTATAATCATCGCTATAGACCGAATCAGGTTTTACTTCCAAATGCATATGAACGAACCTGACTTCTTTATCCAGTTTCTCAACCAGATTTATTTCAAACTGTTTGTTCAAATCTTCTATCCCGCTAAAACCGATTATAGGAAAATTTCTGCCGGCTAGTTCAAAGGCGCCTATAGGCTCGTTCGGCTCTACTAACTGACGACGTTCAACAGTTTCGATTTGATAATCGATGCGCGTAAGCCAAACACCATCAAAGATAAACTGCTCGGCGTATTTCTGTTCCCTTTCATCATCCTGTTTAAGCGTTTGAAAATTCATTCTCAGCCTTGAGCTGCTGTTATATCTTTGATAGTACAAAACGCCCTTTCTGAGGCTTTTTGACTCAAGCAGCGGCTGCATGAACACGTATTCAACCTGTGCCTGGTAGGATTTTAACTTTGCAGTTTCATGCCTAAGTTGTTTGAGGATTGTCTCAATTGGATCGACATCAACTTCTTCAGGCTGGCGGTCCAGCATGCTCTCGGCACATGCAACAGGCCAAAAAACAGTCACCATTAATATCAGACTGAAAACAGCTTTGCTGATTATCCTCTTATCCATAGCCGTGCTTTCTTTTCTCCATACATTAACTGCTATTTTTTATCCTCGATAATAGCAAGTATCTGGCTGATGTTTTCAATACAAAAATCAGCATGCTCGGCAAAATCACCAGCTTGATTATGATTAGCCAGCAGCACCGCAACAGCACCTGCGGCTCTCGCGCAAAGTAAATCGAAAAGGTAGTCACCCACAAGAAGCGTTTCTTCGGGCTTTACACCGAATTCCTGACATATTCGCAACACGCCGAAGGCATCCGGTTTAACTGGTCCTTCCTCTCTACCAACTACAGCATCGAATTTCAGATTGTGCTTGCGTGCGATAGCCTGGGCATTGCTTCTCTTATTACGCGTCAATACACCGATATGAATTCCAGCTGCCCGAAGTTCAGACAGCGTTTGTTGGGTGTCCTGGTTCAGCCTGGATTCTTTTACGGCTTTCTGCTCGTGAAAATGCAAAATCTGCTCTGCGTGTTGTCTCTGCTGAGGTGTCATTTTCTCCATCTGTTCCAAGATAGGCCCTGAATCCCTTTCTAAGCCAATTTCCTCACGGATAGCATCAAAATCAAAGTAAGGTCGTGTTATCGTACCATCCAAGTCAAATATGACGGCTTTAATCGGCATAGATTTTCTATTCAGACTTTTTGCGAAGCAGCTCAATAAAGTACCGGCCGGCTTGGCTGAAAATTTTACCCTTGCGAATAATTATTCCCGTGGGTCTAACAAAATTTTCATTTGAGAATGGAATCGCCTTTATTGTCCCGCCTTCAACCTCCTGGACTATCGCAGGCTGCGGGAGCATACTTACTCCCGAGTTTATTTCGACCGCTCGCTTGATAGTTTCTATATTATCGAACTCCATCACCGGCTGAACGACAACATTGTAACGCTCCAAAATGCTGTCTATCCACATGCGAGTCGGAACATTTCTATCAAAGGCAATAAACCTTTCAAACTGCAATCTATGAATATCGATCCGGGATTCTCGTGATAGCGAATGTCGTGGACTGCAAGCCAAAACCACTGGTTCATTTTCGAAATCATAGACTTCAAGTCTTTTGTCTCGCTTCGGAACAGCCACAAGACCGATGTCAACATCGCCGCTTAGAACCAACTCATAAATCCTTTCGGCGCCGAAGTATTCGACATGAACGTTAACGCCGGGGTAGCTAACCATAAATCTCTTAATGTAATCCGGCAGTGTATGCATACCTATACTGAAAATAGCAGCCACATTTATTCTACTGCCAGCGGAGGATTTCAATGCGTTTAATTCACTCTTTAACTGTTCATATCGGTCAAGCATATCTTTGGCGGCCTGGTAAAGCAGCTGGCCGGCCTTTGTAAGTTCAATAGGTCTTTTCTTGCGGTTGATTAGTTGGCATTTATGTGCAATTTCCATTTGTGCGAGCTGTTGTGAGATCGCCGATTGGCTTAGAAGATTCTTTTCAGCAGTTTTTGAAAAGCTTCGCATATCAGCTAAATCGCAGAATATCTTAAGCATTTCTAAATGCATTATAAGCTATCCTAATATACTCTATAATTATTAATTCCTTGTACAACAGTCTCCAAAACGGTAAAGTTTACACCTCGTTATTTCTATATTAGTTTAGCTTATTATAACAGATGATGACAATGAAAATTTTGATTATTAATGGAGGTTCCTTCAATGGCAGCAGATACAATTACGCAGGCTATTTATGAACAAGTAGTAGGACATAATCCCGGAGAGGCCGAGTTCCATCAAGCTGTAAAAGAAGTTCTTGATTGCCTAGGACCAGTACTCAAGAAACATCCAGAATACACCAAGGGCAAGATTCTTGAGCGTCTGACTGAGCCTGAGAGACAATTGGTTTTCCGGGTACCCTGGCAGGACGATAAAGGCAACATTCAAATCAACCGTGGATTCCGAATCGAGTTCAGTAGCGCACTAGGGCCGTATAAGGGTGGTTTAAGATTCCACTCCACTGTCACGGCAAGTATCCTGAAATTCCTTGCATTCGAGCAAATCTTCAAGAACTCTTTAACGACTCTTCCTATGGGAGGGGGCAAGGGCGGAGCAGATTTTAACCCCAAAGGCAAAAGCGACAATGAAGTTATGCGTTTCTGTCAGAGTTTTATGACCGAATTATCCAGACATATTGGACCGGATACAGATGTACCTGCGGGTGACATTGGCGTCGGTGGCAGGGAAATCGGCTTTTTGTTTGGTCAATACAAACGTCTGCGTAATGAATTCACCGGCGTTTTAACAGGTAAAGCATTGAATTGGGGAGGTTCTCTGATTCGTCCCGAAGCAACCGGATATGGATGTGTATACTTTGCTGAAGAGATGTTGAAGACAAGAGGTGAGAGCTTCGAGGGTAAGGTCTGTACCGTTTCCGGTTCTGGAAACGTAGCACAGTATACGGTGGAAAAACTTAATCAACTCGGAGCAAAGGTTGTCAGTCTTTCCGATTCAAACGGTACGGTCTATGATCCCAAGGGGATTGACGAGGAGAAGCTGTCATTTGTGCTGGAGTTAAAGAATATCCGTCGCGGACGCATTAAAGAATACGCTGAGAAGTTTGGAGCGGAATACCAGCCAGATGTGCGACCATGGGGGATCAAATGCGACTGTGCTTTTCCCAGTGCCACTCAGAACGAGATTAGCAAAGAGGATGCAAAGACTCTGCTTGACAATGGCTGCTATCTCGTGGCAGAAGGTGCAAATATGCCAAGTACACCAGAAGCTATTGAACAATTCATCGCCAAAAAGATACTCTACGGCCCCGGCAAGGCAGCGAATGCCGGTGGAGTTGCAACAAGCGGACTGGAAATGGCGCAGAACTCGCAGCGGATGACCTGGACTCGTGAAGAGGTAGACAACCGACTGCACGACATCATGATTGCCATTCACAAACAATGTTATGAGGCTGCTGAAGAATATGGTCAACCCGGGAATCTTGTAATGGGAGCAAACATAGCTGGCTTTGTAAAAGTAGCCGATGCGATGCTCGACCACGGCCTTGTTTAGGAAAACCGGTATTCAAGTTGAAGTAAAAGATAAAATGCGCGCTGAAACTTTTTTATCTCTTCGCGTAGGTACTCGGCGCTTCTTCAAATTACTTGCCAGCAAAAAGATGAAACTTTTCTTCAAGTGAAATGAAGCTGCGTGCTAAACAACATTCCTTAAAAGTGTACAAATCTTAATGGTGGGATTTAACGATTTATAGTAGATACCTATAAAGTTCGAAGGGCTTTTAGCAAATAAGGTACAAAATATGTCAGCATGGGCAAGTACAGGTCTTGAAGGTCTTGATGAAGTACTCACCGGTCTTCAGAAAGGTGACAATGTTGTTTGGCAGGTTGACCAAATTGAAGATTTCCACAGTTTTGTAACACCTTACGTTGCCAAGGCTGTGAAAGATGGCCGGAAAGTTGTTTATTTGAGGTTTGCGAATCACCAGCCTCTTGTTGAACCAGGTCCAAATATTACCTTTCATAACCTGGTTGCCAGCAGTGGCTTCGAGACTTTCTCATCTCAGGTACACAACATAATTACAGAAGAAGGCAAAGAAGCCTATTATGTTTTCGATTGCCTTTCCGATCTTTTGGGTGCCTGGGCAACGGATTTGATGATAGGTAACTTCTTCCTGATTACCTGTCCATACCTGGCCAAGCTGGACACCATTGCATATTTTGCACTGCTTCGAAACAACCATTCATTCAAAACCATAGCACGCATCCGGGAAACAACTCAGATTCTGTTAGATTTGTACAACTTTGAAGGAAACTTTCACATACATCCACTAAAGGTGTGGAAACGCTATTCTCCCACAATGTTTCTCCCACATTTCCAGAAAGAGGGCAAGTTTGTTCCCATTACTACAAGCGTCGATGCCTCAAGATTGATTTCATACATATCCACAAAAGGGCTGGAACCAGCACAAAGGGCCCTGGATTACTGGGATCGTGTCTTTCTCAGAGTTGAAGAGATGTCAAAAAACGAGGCTATCTCATCTGAGGAGAAAAAGAAGACCCTCGAACAATTGTGCAATATGATGATAGGTCGCGAGGAAAGAATGCTGTCGCTTGCCGAGGAGTACTTCTGTCTTGAAGATCTGCTCGATATCAGAAAACGAATGATCGGGACAGGATTCATAGGGGGCAAGGCTGTGGGGATGTTGCTGGCCAATAAGATAATATCAACAGACAAGTCTACTGATTTGAAATTTAACTTAGAACCACATGACTCTTTCTATGTTGGCTCGGATGTTTTTTATACATACCTTGTTGAGAATGGCTGGTGGAACCTGCGGGTGGAACAAAAAACTCAAGAAGGTTATTTCAAAATAGCATCCGAACTAAGAGAAAAACTGTTAACCGGTAAGTTTCCCGACCAAATTCAGGAGCAGTTTCACGAGATGGTAGAGTACTTCGGACAGTCCCCCATTATTGTGCGGTCAAGCAGCCTCCTGGAGGATGCTTTCGGGAATGCATTTGCGGGCAAATACGAAAGCTTTTTCTGTGTCAATCAGGGAAGTCCTGAAGAGCGATACTCGCGTTTTGAAGATACAGTGCGACGAGTTTATGCAAGCACAATGGGTGAGGACGCTTTGACATATCGACTTCAAAGAGGGCTGGACAAAGAAGACGAACAAATGGCCTTGCTCGTTCAGCGTGTATCCGGTTCGTATCGTAACGGTTATTTCTTTCCGGACCTCGCCGGTGTCGGAATTTCACAAAATACATTCGTTTGGAAACCTGAGCTTGATGCTAAAGCAGGGATGCTCAGGCTGGTATTCGGCCTCGGCACCAGAGCTGTTAACCGAGTTGAGGACGACTATCCCCGTATTGTCGCTCTCGATGCACCACTTCTTAGACCTCTTAGTGGAATGGAAGACATCCGTAAGTTCTCCCAGCACAGAGTTGATTTGCTCGATACCAACAAGAATGAACTTTCGACATTGTCATTTGATGAACTGTTACGCAAGAAAGTTGATATCAAACTTGACATGGTCGCTGTCAGGGATTCTCAATTAGCCAGAAGAGCCAAGGAGTTGGGCAGAATGGGACAAGATTACTGGGTTCTTACTTTCGAAAAGCTCTTCAGCGAGACATCTTTTGCCCAAAACATGCAAAAGATACTCAACACTCTTGAGGAGAGTTATCATTATCCTGTGGACATTGAATTCACAACCAACTTTACAAATGAAGGCGAAACTATGATAAACCTGCTTCAGTGCAGGCCCCTACAAACCAAGGGCATACAAGCAAATGTTAAGATGCCCTCACATATCAAGCCAGA
Source organism: uncultured Pirellulales bacterium (assembly GCA_964431825.1). Taxonomy (GTDB): domain Bacteria; phylum Planctomycetota; class Phycisphaerae; order Sedimentisphaerales; family Anaerobacaceae; genus CAYSLN01. The sequence goes on from CAYSLN010000022.1 coordinate 12,827, forward strand.
ACGAATTTTATTCCAGACAGATGGCTATTTCATGGGGGGCAGTATCTCTCAAAATATAAGAAAGCTCATATATGTCGAACCCAAGGCCTATATAGAATTATCACTTACGCAAAAATATGATATAGCCAGACTTATAGGTAAATTGAACAGGCAAATAAACGACAGGCAGACTGAGTCGACAATTCTTTTTGGGCCAGGCAGATGGGGAACTTCGACACCAAGCCTTGGTGTTCCTGTTGGCTTTCGCGAAATCAATAATATTACGGTATTAGGTGAACTCGCATATGAAGGAGGCAATCTAATGCCGGAGCTTTCCTTTGGGACCCATTTTTTCCAGGATCTTGTTGAAAGTGACATTTTTTACGTTGCTCTCTTTCCACAAAAGAAAAACGTAATTCTAAATAGAGAACGGCTTTCACAGATACCGAATCAACTTGCAAAACTCGTGCCCGAAGCCAGCAAATATGCTGATACCGTCTACGTGTACGAGTTCAACAAAGAAAATCTGCAGATAATCTGCGATGTGGTAACACAAAAAGTTGCCTGTTTCTTCACATAGGACAATTTCTGCCAGTCTCTAAGTAAGGTCCGGCATATAGCATAAATCAGTTGCTTCCGTTACAGCTTTAAAGGCCTCGAATGAACCGACAAAGTACAGGCAACCGGACCCTTCGTGATAATTCTAAAAAACAACTCCAACTTCCCTTGTATCTTTCTCCTAATTTGAAGGATTTTGTCTGAATATTCCGCCATAAGAGCTTTTTATGAAAGGAGATATGAATATTTCCCTTCAGGATTATACAAACAGAAGTCCGGTTTCTCATACCAATTTCCGAGAATAATTTGAGAGCCAAATCTACTAAATTGTGAGTTTTTTCTTGACCTGTATATAACAATACCCTATCATATTGCCGATTAAGCAACTAACGATGAACAAGATTGTGGGTTGTCCCGTATCTTCTTTGATACGTTGAAGTTGCTTTGCAAGGGGATGAGGGAAAGAGCTAAGACTTGTAAGTTCTTTCTCTAACGACAGTTAAGTTGCGAAGATACTTTTACCGCCACCCACATACAGGGAACTCAAAAGGTAATTTGATCCCTTAATTAGTGCGGCGTTTAAAAGTGAATTTAGTGTGAAACGAAATCTGTTTGAAAGAGACGCTTACTTATCAGCGATGGAGTGTCGGTATTGAGCATAAAATCAGCTAATCGTCTTGAAAAAATGAACTTGTCAATGCCAAGAAAACGGCAATTACATGCGATTTTAGTTTAGGTTACTGACTCTATACTCTAGAAAAGGGTTTCGCAATTCACCATCATTTCTTCGGGGCTTTCTTGCCGAAAATCCCATAATCAGTCTCTGTTAAGTGTGTTTTTTGACTTACTACAGTGACTACAAGGGAAAGGTGGGAACTATGGATACCATATTAACACAGGTTTCGCTTCCGACAATCCTGTCTACACTTATCGCGTTTATTCTGGGAATCTGCCTTACAGCCATTGTCTATCAGATGATTTCCAAAACAAAGGCCAAAACATTAGAGCAGGACCTTCAGAGACAAATTGACGGAGCCAAAAGGGAGGCGGAGAACATAATCAAATCCGCTCAGCTCGACGCTGCTTCAGAAACCATCAAGAAAAAAGAGCAGTTTACATCTGAGACTAATCAAGTTCGTGCCGAGTTGCGTGAAACCGAGATGAGGCTGAGTAAACGCGAGGATGGCCTTGAACGCCAGACCGAGCTGCTCCAGCAGCGGGAAAAGGACCTGAAACAACAGGAACAGGAGGTCGATAGAAGATTACGCAACACTGAACTCAAGGACAAGCAGCTTTCTGTTTTGATAGCCCAGCAAAAGAATCAACTGCTTAAAATCACTGCAATGGATATCAATGAAGCTAAAGACCTGCTTTTAGAACGCCTCGAGGACGAGTGCGAGCATGAGATGTCAGCTTTGATTCAGCGCAAGGTCGAAGAAACCACAGAAACTGTAGACGAAAAGAGCCGGGAAATAATAAGTACCGCTATTCAACGATACGCTGCTGAGCAGACCTGTGAAGTAACTGTCTCGACGGTCGATATTCCGAGTGACGACATGAAAGGGCGAATCATCGGTAGAGAGGGACGCAATATTCGCGCGTTTGAAAAATCTACCGGTGTAGACGTCATCGTGGATGACACACCCGGGATGATAATTGTCAGCGGGTTTAACCCTGTCAGACGTGAGGTTGCCCGCCTTTCGATGGAACGGCTTATACAGGATGGACGAATACATCCGTCTCGAATCGAGGAACTTGTCGCCCAGACCAAGACCGATGTTAACCATAAACTCCTGCAGCTTGGTAAAGACGCTGTAGTCGAGACAAATGTAAAAGGGCTGAGTAACAAAGTACTCAGTCTGCTTGGAGCTCTGAGCTTTAGAACAAGCTATGGCCAAAATGTGCTTCGTCACAGCGTTGAAGTAGCTTTTCTTACACAGGCCATGGCTGACGAGCTGGGCTTGAACGGCTCTATAGCAAGGCGTGCGGGCCTGTTGCATGACATTGGAAAGGCCATCGACCACGATGTTGAAGGCAACCACCCCACTATAGGTGCAAATTATCTCAAGCGTTTCAATGAATCCGCCATTGTACTAAACGTCGTTGCAGGACATCACGGCGATGTCCCGGCAGACAATCCTTACACCCCGCTGGTTGCCGCTGCTGACGCAATCAGCGCCTCACGTCCCGGTGCCAGGAGAGAAACGCTTGAAAGATACATCAAACGACTGGAAAAACTTGAGGAGATCGCCGGTGGCTTCAGGGGTGTTGAGAACGCATATGCTATTCAAGCCGGCCGTGAAATTCGTGTGATAGTCGATGCAACGAAAGTTGACGATGATGCAGCCATGAAAATTGCACGTGATATTGCACTAAAGGTTGAAGCAGAGATGACCTATCCCGGTGAAATCCAGGTGACGCTGCTGCGTGAGGTCCGCTGCATCGAATACGCCAAATAATAAAAATTGTAATGCGTCATAGGTATTAAACATTACGTAAAAAACTAACGCAACACTCAACATCATATATGCGATACGAATATGAAAGTGAACATTCTCTGTATCGGTGACATAGTAGGTCGGCCCGGCAGACGTATTCTTGCAGACACGCTTAAGCACCTAGTCGAAGAGCATTCTGTCGACTGCGTGATAGCCAACGCCGAAAACGCCGCCGGAGGTTCCGGGCTGACTCCCAAAATCTACGACAAACTACTACGATACGGCGTAGACCTTATTACATTAGGCGATCATGCCTACCGCAAAAGAGAAATAATACAAATCCTCGAAACAACCCAGAATGTTGCCCGGCCGGCAAATTTCTCTGAGCACGCGGCCGGCAGAGGTTTTGCGGTCTATAAAACCAGCAAAGGACCAACGGTAGCAGTCGTTGCTTTAATAGGCCGTCTTTTTATGAAGCCGGCTGACTGTCCATACAATGCTATTGACAAAATCCTGCCGAAACTTCAGCAACAGGCTGACATCATAATAGTTGACTTCCACGCTGAAGCTACCAGCGAGAAGGTCGCGATGGGTTACCACCTCGACGGCCGGATCAGCTGCTGCTTCGGCACTCATACCCACGTTGCAACCGCTGATGAAAGCATTTTACCCAAAGGCACTGCTTATATTACTGACATTGGCATGACGGGTGCACACGATTCTGTGCTCGGGAGAGGGACCGAAAGCGTTTTAAAGTCATTTAGAACACAGATGCCGGTGCCTTTTGAAATAGCAACCGGCGATGTTAAAATGAACGCAATTCTGGTCACCATTGACAGTAACAGCAAACAAGCCGATCGCATCGAGCGAATTAGAATCGACGCCGAGGCCCAAGATGCAAAAAGTTACGACAGTGACGACGGCAAACCTGAATACCTTAACAACAACTTCTGACTTCGTGTAAACACCAACGAATCAAGATGCCATTAGGTAAACACATTCTTGGGGAGCTACAGCGACAACGCAATCGCCAAACGCTGGCTTACTGGAGGAACGGGTTGTGAGCTTTTTCGTTGGCGATTTTTGTTACCAGGCCATGACCGGGATAAACAATCGTTTCATCGGGTAAGACAAAAAGCTTTTGCCTTATGGCCTTGACCAATTGTTCCATACTGCCACCCGGAAAATCCGTCCGGCCAACAGAACCCGCAAAAAGTGTATCCCCGACAAAAACAACACCCTCATCCTTTGAATACAGGCAGATGCCTCCTTGCGTGTGACCTGGAGTATGAAGGACCTCCAGCTTTATACCAGCTTCCTCAACCATATCCGATTCTTCCAAAGAAAAATCTGCCGGCTCAGTACTAAAACACCCACCTGCAAAAGCTGACAGATTGCTCTGGGGTTCGGAAAGCATTTTGGCATCGAGTCTATGGATATAGACCTTTATATCGGGGAATTTTTCCCGCAATATCGCGACACCGGTAATATGGTCCGCGTGGCCGTGGGTAAGCACCACTGC
>CAYSLN010000023.1:0-17310 GCA_964431825.1 uncultured Pirellulales bacterium
CAACAAATTTGGCCATTGTTTCGTGGGCCATTTCCCGAATAAGCTGCCAAAGTTCCTTACCCTGACTGGCTGCAATCGCACGACCCAATGCAAGTGACATCGACAGAATCGCATTCATGCCCAGTACACCCTTTCGCTGCATAGCGTGTATCTTCTCCTCGACCGATGCGCTCTTTGAAATCCTGCCCGCGCTGACGGCCTGCTCCAGCTCCAGACCCAGCAGTTCCTTGTCTGTCTCAAGCAGGTTACCAAGCTGAGCAAGCTTCCGGCCGGTGAAGGCTTTCGCAAGAACGGTTTCGATATGTTTGACAGCCTCCATGCAGCCCATACCATCATAACGTCTGGACTTCTTCCAGAGTGCTATGAGCTTCTCATTGTTCTTAGCCCGGATGTCATTAGCCTTGACGTCCTTTTTGAATCGGAATGTGCCGTCGCCGGCGTCCTTGAACAAATCAGGATACTTTTTGGTCGTTTCGGATGGCTCGATGATGCTGTCCACATAGTGGATGGCCTCGTCCTCGCCGGCGCTGGTTCCCAGAGGTGTCGAGCCTTTGAAGCGGATGATGCCGGCCTTTCCGAGGAACAGTGTCGCCGCTGCCGAAGGGATACCGGCGTTGGTCGCCTCTTCGGTGCCGCTGACCGCTTCAATCGCCAGCATTTTAATAAGCAGACTGGTGATATCGATCTCGGCGGCGTCCGGCATGATGCTGACGTCTTCTTTGCCCGTTAAGATTCGAACCAGCTCTTTGACAGTCTCCTCGACCTCTTTACGCTCGGCCGGAGTGGTTTCTCTCTGACCGGCCTTGGCCAAGGCGATAATCTCCATGACGCGGCCATACTTCTGGAGTCGCTCGGTGTTGGCGCCGCCGCCGCACTTAACCCCCAAGGCGTTCATCGCCGTACCGATTTCCGCCTCGAACGGGTCGTTCGGCGACTTTGACCTGTGCGAGACAACAAGTTCTGCACCGTAGGCGAGCGATGTGAGCATGGCCAGCACGGTCTCAGTCAATGTTCCAATCTGATTGGCCTTGATAAGTGTAGCGTTAATTTCGCCGTTCTTTGCGCAATTCTCGATGTTCGTGTCCTTGGTGGTGACCAGGTCATCGCCGATGACGAAGACCTTATCGCCAAGCTCTCTCATCAGGTTTTGCCAGCCGGTATGGTCTCGCTCACCGAAGCCATCCTCAATCGAGAGGACCGGGATTCCCTCTTCCATAGCCTGCTTGTAAAGCTCGAGTATCTCGTCGCGGCTCATATCCACTTTGCTCTTGTCACGCCAGAACCGATACATGCCAACCGAATCTTTTTGGCCGGTCTCCTCACGGTATAAGTTCTCCAGTTCAGAAGCAGCCGGATCCAGAGCAATCGCCACATCCACGCCGGGGACATACTCGCAATCGAGAATGGCCTGCTTCATCATTCGCCACATTCTCTGCTCCGGCACACGGTCTTGCTGCTCTTTGTCAACATAAGGTGCTATACCACCCTCAAGGCCGACACCCATAACCTTTGCGCCGGGAGCAGACTCTATAATCTCCTTAAGGCGGTACTGCAACTTAACGGTCATTTCCTGCGCATCCTCGTAAGTTTTAGGCGAAAGCGGCATGAACATACTTTCCTGCATGGAGATGTTGCTTTCGGGGTATTCCTTCTCAGTGTGCCGGCCACCCATAGCACAGTTGCGAAACTGCCACGGTGCCGCGACACTGCTACCGTCCTTCAGCTTGACTGACTGCATTCGCGTGGTTAATAGTCTCTTCTTGAGATCACCAACCTGGACAAGCCAGCTTTCTTTGGAAACGGCAGTGGCGGCCCTTGCAGCCTGCTCGGCAGCAACCTTCTCCCTCATACGAAACTCTCTGAGCTTGCCGGGATCTGCAAGCAATCTATCCAATAGTCCCACGCAGCCCGGGGCCAAGAAGAACCGACCTATGTAGATAAGAATCTCATTACCAGTTGCCAGCCCCACACCTATGCCGATGACTGCTATCGGCAGGAATATCATGGCTAAATAACCGCTCCAAATTGGCGCCGATGCCGCCACTGCTAAATTATATGGCGCATCGGGAGCAAAGTTGCCGCCTTCCTTCTTAACACCATAAAACCTGCCCCACGGTATCAGCAAAAACATCTTTGCGTACCATCCGAATTTACCTCCTTCGCCTTCAACGATGGCGTCGGCCTTATCCTGAGAATCCTTATTCAGAGCAGTCAACTTAACGGCCGTTAAAAAGTGACCCATCTCATGAATGGCAATGCTAATATGCCAGGACAGGTACAAGATAATCAAAGAGACCACGGTCTCCCAGCTCACGAACATAAAACGCAGCGTCTGGAGCTTACCTTCAACATCCGCCGGAACACTCATTACGGACGAAATAAAAGCAGCGTGGAAAGAAACCAATTTATGATTCGCAATTACCCAGCCACGTTCCAAATACCCTGCAACGCTGTTCAACTTCTGACTTTTAAGCATCTTAACTGCATTGGGTACGAGTTTCCCTGTCGATGCCCTGTTCTTCTTTTTGCTCATGTCGTTTTCAACCATTCTAAATTTCTCCTCTTCTTGTATATTTTCTTCAACAATCGTCACAAGTTTGTCATATACTGCTAATTCCGTCAATAAGGAACTTTCGCCAAGACAAACGAGTTCGGCAATCGGCCGAAATACTTCTATCCCCCCAAGTGAACCGAGCATTATAACAACAGACAAACAAAATGGGAAGAAACTTTGTAAATTTTTGGGTCGTTTCCACAGTTATAAGCACTGTAGGCACTCCCTTAAGCACATTTCGCCGGGTTTTGGAACCGAACAGAAATCGTAAATTGTCCACCCCAAAGGGTCAATCCCGCCCCGGCAGACCTTTCTCATTGAACCCTCCGGAAACACCGTGAAATCGTCGAAAAAGTCTTTAACGGGCTTGATTACACACAGACAAAGCTCTATCATATTCACTCATGAAAATCCCATTGACCAAATATGGCTGGCCGCAGGTAGTCATCTTCCCGGTCGCATTATTTGTAATAATGGCTGCTTGCCTGCTGGTAGGCATTCTCTTTTTGCCTCTCTGGGCCGTTGTCTCAATAGAAACGGTTTTGGCAATTGTCCTGATATGGGTTTTATCATTTTTCCGAGACCCTTACAGGCTCAGCCCAACGGATAAAAGATTGTTACTCTCCCCCGCCGACGGCAAAATTACAGACATCGAAACTGTTGATGAAAATGACTTCATAGGCGGTCCCGCCATCAGAATCGGAATATTCCTGAGCATTTTCAACGCCCATATTAATCGCGCTCCGTGCAATGCAAAAATTGAGACAATCACCTACAAAAAAGGCAAACACAAAAACGCAGCCAACCCTCACTCCGGGCGGGTCAATGAGTCCAACGACTTACGATTAGTCAGAACCGACACTCCCAAAGACAGATTGACTGTCCGGCAAATCAGTGGCAGCATCGCCAGGCGAATTGTCTGCGACGTAAGCCAGGGCCAGGAACTGGCCGGCGGTGAAAATTTCGGAATGATAAAGTTTGGCTCCAGAACTGAACTGTATTTGCCGGCTCATGAAAATGTAAAGTGCCTGGTAAAAACAGGCGACAAGGTTAAAGCGGGCCTGACACCGCTTGTAAAATACGAGATACGAAGTGTGAGGCACGAATAATGCCCAGATTAAAAACCAATAGTGCCAAGGACCGTTTGTTGGGTCGGGTGCGAAAACAAAGACTAAAGTACATCACAGTTCTGCCGTCGTTGATTACTATTCTCAACGGCGCATGCGGCTTTACTGCTATTATTTTTGCCGGTAAAGGTGTTGAAGCCGGCCTCATAGGTGAGTTCTCCAATTTTGCAATGGCTGGTTATATGATTCTGCTGGCAATGATTGCCGATATGCTCGACGGCCGTCTGGCACGAAAAGTAAAGAGCACATCCAGCTTTGGCGGCCAGCTCGACAGCCTCTGCGATGTAATCAGCTTCGGTGTGGCACCGGCATTCCTGATGCTTAAAGTTCTGGAATACAAACTGGGCTCGGTCGGCTTTGCCAATGAAACTTTTCTGCATCGATTCATCTGGCTGGCAGCGACAGCTTACATAAGTTGTGCAGCTATTCGACTGGCCAGATTCAATGTTGAAAACGAGGAAGATGCATCTGCACATATGAGCTTTATAGGCCTGCCAAGCCCTGCCGCCGCGGGAGTAATCGCCAGCCTGATAATATTTCATCAGGAGAAAGTGCCGAACCTCAATGCCATCATTTATATCCTGCCATTTCTAACCCTGGCTGTAGCGGCATTAATGGTCAGCAGGATTCGATATCCACATATTCTCAATCAGTACCTGAAGGGTAAAAAACCATTCGCACATCTCATCAGGACGCTTTTATTTCTCGGGCTTGTTGTTTGGAGCATGCAGGCTGCCTTAGTACTGATTTTCTGTGGGTTTGCGGCAAGCAGCCTTATTAAATGGTTTTACTACAAAGTAATCCACAAGCAAAGGCATCTCGCTTCTGGGATTGAACAGCCGGTTTTGACGGCCGAGGGTAACGCCGAGAGTTTATAAGCAACAACCCTGACAGGATCTAAAAACCGAAGGCGAAAGACCTGGAAACAAGGGAAGCCTTTTGTGCTTGAAGGCAAAAAATATGCCGGGAAAACCACACCTTACAATCCAAACGTGTCTCCTTCCACGTTTGTCGCACCTTGTACATCCTGCTGCTTGGCGCTGGATCGGTTTATCTGATAATACTGCTCGACGACTCCAGCGAGGCGGGACAAAACCTGCCTGCCTTCAGGACTTGCTCCCAGACCTACAGTCTGCAGACCAAGACACATGGCTTTGTTGTCTGCCGTTGGCAAAATGTGTCTAACCTGGGCACTGAACATCAACGGTGTTTCATAAGGCATGGGTGTAAATCGCAATCCGATGAATTGTCCTCTCTTGAAATCCGGCATTCCTGCACCAAAAGAGCATTGGCTGCGTTCCTGCAGAGGGACATCACTTTGTGAGGCCTCATCAGCATTGTTCACACCATTCTCGTACGGAACCATAATCTGGGCACCGCCAGCTGAAATATCAATAAGTCTGCCATTGTAATAATTCCGTGCCTCACTGTTAGTGGCCTCCGGTTCGCCCGGATTAACCTGGACGCGGCACGCAGCACGGTCCTGGCTGCGGTGCCAGAGCACTACATTTACCTTCAGTGATTCAGGGACGTTAACACGAAAATAGCTTCTCCTTTGGACCACTCCAATCCGATCCGGCATTGCAAGTACTATCTTTCCGCCGTTTCTGGGATCCAGCGATGGCTCAAGACCTCCCACAGTCGTATCAAAAACAAACTTGCCATAGGCATACTTGAACGATATGCCTACCGGCTGATTCACTTGTATATTTATTGGATGCTGTTTCTCTTCAACGTGGATAGTCTCAACATAGAGTCTGTCCCCCACAATATCCGTAAGGAGCACCTTCGCAACGTGCCACTTGTCTTTGGACAAATAAGACATAATGGCAGGTATCTTTTTCTCAATCGCAGTATACAGAATTTCTTTGGACTCAGCTCCGTAGAGCATCAACACTTCATTCATACTGGCCTCCCCGATGATATGCTTTAGGTCTCGATTCTGCAGGGTTTGCACAAAGCCATTCCTGCTTGAAAGGTTTCCGGAAGATTTTTTTGGTGTTTCTATGCTGAAGAAGCATCTTTCCAGAGCAACTCCACAGTTTTAGCCGTATTTTTGTTGGGACCCCCACCCCACCAAAGCTTATGGTTATTAGTCTTGTGGGAATCCCTGTAAAATGCGATCCCTCTAATATATATATACCTATAATTCGGCCATAAGCAAAATTTACATTACATTAAATCCCATTAGAAACTCAAAAAATGGCCCCGAAGCTTAAAAAACGAGGATTTCTAACGTGATTGGGATCAACATTTTGCCAAGTAACACTACTTCTGCTTGCGCAGGCTGCAAACTCGCTCAAGTGAATACAGAGATAGATAGTCCTATAATCACAGCCTTATTCATTGGCTCTCCAATTCGCTATTTTTGCTCCTGATTTCACAGAGGCAAACTTGCAAAGATAGCCACATCAATAAAAAAAACCGCTTAACAGCAACTCTTCTGCAAGCACAGTCCGATTTTTTGCTTAACCTGGTTCAAACTTGTGCCGATAAAACTTTCGAAAGCTTAAGCTATCCGTAGTTAAAAGAAGGAGATTTAAAATGGGGATTCAAAATTGGTCGGAAGATATCCTTCTCGTGGACATGCCGCAGGAGCCGGAGATGAGCGATGAGCTCAAAACCGTCATCGAAACTGTACGTGACCGGGGTGACTGCGACGTGGTAATTGATTTCTCTAACGTTGATATAGTAACTTCTTCAAGTCTTTCTAAGTTACTGAAGTTACGCAAGCTGCTGGGCGATTGTGGACATCGGCTTGTTTTCTGCAGTGTTGCCGCCGCGACGAAAGGTATCTTCACAATAACTGGTCTTGACGGAATTTTTGAAATTGCCGACGACAAGTTTATCGCCCTGGCCAGTTTGCAAATGGTTGGTTAGCCGAAGAGCCGGGTTCCCAGTTTGGGATAAATCGCAATTGGAGCTTCACCGAATAGGAAATTTGACAATTGGCATTACTTTTTAGATAATGCAATATAAAATTTCCCTTGTTGAGCCGGCTACGAAGATCGCTGATGAGAAACTCAGCTGAGGCAAAATCCATAGCGGTGTTCGTAATCTGCTCGCAAGGCTTTTATAATAAATCACGAAACGGGAACCCCGAAAGTGGGACACTGTTAAATGCGCAAAAAAGCTCTGCAGCAAATCGAGCAGATAATAGGTTATAAATTTTCCGATACAAGTCTTTTAACCAAGGCACTCACTCACTCCTCCGCCGTCGATGACCGTCTACAAAGTAACGAAAGGCTGGAGTTTCTCGGAGACGCCATTTTAGCACTTGTTATTTGTCAGACTCTCTTTGAGAGGTTCGCAGACCATCTGGAGGGTGATTTAACAAAAATGAAGAGCATGCTTGTTTCTCGCGGAACCTGCGCCAATATCACCAAGCAGCTTGGCCTGCAAAAGTTTCTCAAAGTCGGCAAAGGGATGGCTTCGAGCAGGACCTTGCCGAATTCTCTTGCTTCCAGCCTGCTTGAAGCCGTCGTTGCCGCAATTTACCTTGACGGCGGACTTGACGCCGCTCGCGATTTCATCTTGAGAACTTTTGCCTCATTAATCGACCAAACCGACGCAGAGCAAGCTCACGGTAATTACAAATCCCTGCTGCAGCAGTACACCCAGGAGCAGTTCAATATCACGCCCGCTTATGTATTGCTTGATGAAAAAGGACCCGAACACGACAAATGTTTCGAGTTTGAAGCAGTCATCGCAGAACATCATTTCCAAAGTGCCTGGGGACCAAACAAAAAAGAGGCTGAGCAAAAAGCTGCTTTGAATGCCCTTGTTGAATTAGGTATAGTTGAAAAACCCCCACCCGACAATAATGACTAAAACACCAAAGAACAAAAGGTGTGATGGCCCTGTTAAAGACAAATAATCTGCAAACAAACCACCTATTACCTAAAAGCATCTGACGAAGCGGGCGATAACTCTATACAATTAGCCATGCCAAGGCGTATAAGATAAGCGCAGCTATAATAACGAAAGCGACAATGGAACCAAATAAAATTACTGTTTCCTTTAAAAAAGAACTGACACTAATCGTCGGCATCTTCATAGCTTTGTAGGCCACCGATATCGACGCTGCCAATGGTAGCAACCACAACATGGCTTGTGGATTTGTCCCAATCTTTTCAGGCGTAGTGAAGGTAGCTATTATAAGAGCGGTTTCTAATGACATTTTAATCTCCGGCTAGTTCGTCGCCACGCAGATGAGCCAAATAAACAGCATTGATAATACACAAAAGGTTAAGCAAACCAGAGGTCATCGTATAAACCTGCCCGATTTCGCTCGGCCAGCAGTAAACAGGATAAATCCCGCTGGCGCTATGATGCCCCAGAACCAGCACTATCGGCGGATTCATAATTTGTGCTGCCTTGACATAAATTGCCGCCGTACCAAACAAATTAATTACCCCAATTGAGCCAATATATAACCCTATGAAAAAAGTCAAAACAATGGTTGCGAATATAATCAGAGCTCGTTTCCTCTCTTTGAGCACAAAATGTCCACCACCCGGCACAAGCCAGGCCAGAAGTCCCACAACCAGCAAAAACCATGCATGACTTTCCCTCGAATGTTGTGCCATTACAATGCTTCCTCCGTTTCCAACGGTACATTGCCATCTGTCGCCTCTGCCTCTTTCCTGGCCAGTCTAAAGCTCATACGTTGCAATATATTTTCAGGATTAAAATGTACCGCCATCAGGCTCTGGGATTGAATATGGTCTTCGCTGTATAATCGTGTCGCTTTGATGTTTTCGTATTCTTCCTGGGTAAGACGCTTAACAGAAACACTTTTCAAACAATAAAAACCCATATTCGGTTTAAACTCTATAATTACAGGCACATCGCCTATAGAGTTACTGTCCTGTGGTACCGACGAATAAAGTTGATCTATGAATTGCCTTTTTGCTTTGGCCTCATTGATAAATAACCATGCTGTCGGGTTACTTGAGCTTTGCACAGATAATGTCTCTAATTCCTTAGCTGAGATCCTTCGCAGACCCGACAAACTCTCGAGTTTGAATACATTGGGGTCGTCGTCAGGTTCCGCTCCGGCCTGCTGTCTGTAGAGCTCGTTAAATTTCTCAACGGCGATATCCCAGCCATCCTTCATCACCAAACCAACGAACTCGTCAACCTTGCTTTTTGTAGTATCTAAAGCAGCAAACCTCTTTAGTTCTTCGGCTATCTCTTCCTTTATAGAATAAACACCGTCATCGTCCTGCTCCTGCCCAAATTCAAATGTTCTCGTGCTATAGGTTTGACTAATGCTTTCTGGCTCAGAAGCCTTTTCCGCCTTAATCACCCGTACCATAGCCATTATCTGCCCGGAGGCCCTTTTCGCAACTTGGCCTAACGGGTCACTGGCTGGCCCGATGTTCCCGTACATAGTCGGCTTCTGCATACCAACGGTTACAAGTCCACTGCCCCCAAGCTCATCGATTGAAAATACAATCTGAATCAGCGGCACAGGATTATACCCGTAACCCATCACGTACAACCTGCCAAGGTATTCATCCGCCTGCATATCGACCGCGCCGAGCAGCCCTGTTTGTCCGGTGTACATCTTTATCTCATACTTTTTGCTTAATTGCTCAGCCGCAATTTTGTAATCGCCGGCCATCTCCTTGAGCCGCGCAGAATTTAGGTCTTCGACATCAATATCTCCCAGCTGAATATCGGTAAGCGTCTTTACCTCCTGCAGTATCTCTCTGGCCTTAGAATTTATTCGGTCACGTAAAAGCCGGTCCGAGATGACGTCTGCAACTTCAGCATAGCTTCTAATCTGCTTAACCATTGGCGAATTTGGGTTATTAGGATCTGATGAAACTTCCGAAGTGAAGAGTTCTTCTCTGTTTTGTTGGTAATACTGCTCGGTCTCTTCCTGTGTAGGAGCTGTTACTTTCGAAGAAATATCATCCAGCTTGACAGCAATGTATTCAAGCTGAACTCTGTCAGGAAGTTTATAACCAAAACCATAAGGATTTTTCTCGTTTACATCGCCGGCAAAGAATTTTTTGTATTTGCCGAAGTGCTCAAGCATTTCTTCTTCGCTGGGCTGGTCTTGAGTTTCAGCGAACATGGTAGAGTCAAATTTCACAAATTCAGCATCAATTATTTCGTTTTCCCTGCTTACTAAGTTCCTTACCTGGGAGCTCGTGACATTCTGGGCCGAGCAAACTACCTGGGCATATTGCAATACCGATAGCAGTTTGCCAAACATTGCCAGTAACTGCCCCTCCGAAATCCCTGTCCGATTTATCACAGAACCCATTATTTGTGAATATGTCTGGCCGTCGAACAATTGTGGTATTGTTTGTCCCAGCAGTCTACCCGCGTCTCTATTTGGTATTCTAATCCCTGCGAGTTCCGCCTCGTCTCTCAGCAACATCCAGTATACATCGTTCGGTAGGGAACGCTTGTATATATCACTGATTTGGCTGTCGCTTATCCTGTACCGGCTTGCTCTTATCGCCTGTTTTACACGATTGATTAACACCGGCGAAGCTTTCCCCTCAGAAAACAACAGTTCACCCAGCATAACTCCTCGTAAATCCTGTGACCTTACCAGACCATCCGCACGTAGCATCCTGAAAATTTCCAGTTCCCTCCGAGCCAAAGCCAGGTCGTAGTTTGTTATTTTCCTGCCATCTCCAAAGTAAGCTACCGTTTCATACTTCCCCTCGCCTCCCCGAAAAAAATACGACAGGGATGAACCTCCTATAAAACCGATCATTATAACAATGACCACAACAGCCATGACTTTCGTGTTATTCTTTCTAAACCATTTGACTAAATTCATATCGGCACTCCGAATCTTTTACAATACATGATGCGCATTGTGTAAAACCTGACACAACATAAGACACACAAAATACAGCATCCGTGCCTTATAAGTATATGCAACCGCCCGAGCTTTGCAAGAAAAATAGAACTTTCACCAAAACCGGTATTTACAACACACGCTATACGCAATACGATGTAGACACTAACAGCTAATACGGACGTAAATGACAGACGAACAAAAAATATACCGCAAATCCGCTCAGGCTTTTGCTGAGGCCGAAAGCTTCATGCCCGGCGGTGTCAATTCGCCGGTAAGGGCCTTTGCTGAGGTGGGTCTCGGTCCACTCTTCATAGCCGCTGCAAAGGGCTCAAAAATCTACGACATCGACGGTAATGACTACATTGACTATGTAGGCTCCTGGGGGCCAATGATACTTGGACACGCTCATCCGAAGGTATTGAAAGCCATTAGCGTCGCAGTGCAAAACGGCAGCTCATTCGGAGCACCAACATTAGCCGAAACCACCCTGGCCAAAAAGATAGTCGCCGCCTTCGATTCCATCGAAAAAATCCGGCTCTTAAGCAGTGGCACCGAGGCAGTAATGACCTCTATCCGGCTGGCCCGTGCATATACCAAAAGGGATTTAGTAATCAAAATGGCTGGCTGTTATCACGGCCACAGTGACTCACTTCTGGTCGCTGCAGGCTCCGGCTCGGCTGAGTTTGCCAAAACCCACCTTGCTGAAAACAGCATAGCCTCAAGTCCCGGCGTACCGGATTCGCTCGCCAGGCTGACTATAGTAATACCGTATAACGACATCGATGCAGCAGAGCTTGCCTTCCAGATGCACAAAGGCAAAATCGCAGCGCTTTTGGTCGAACCTGTCGCTGCAAATATGGGCGTCGTACCACCCATCAATGGTTATCTTAAAAAGCTCAGGAAACTATGTGACCAACATGATGCGCTTCTGATATTTGATGAGGTAATAACAGGCTTTCGCCTGGCTGCCGGTGGAGCGCAGGAGCTTTTCGGTGTGAAAGCCGATATTACCTGTCTCGGCAAAATAATAGGCGGAGGCCTGCCGGCTGCCGCATTTGGCGCCAGAGCTGATATTATGGATATACTGGCACCGCTCGGCCCTGTCTATCAGGCGGGAACACTCAGCGGTAACCCTATTGCAACCGCAGCGGCTAATGCAACCCTGGATGTACTGGCAGATAGTACCTGCTACAAAAAACTCGAATCCACAGCAGCTATGTTAGAAATCGGCTTGGCCGAGGCCGCAAAACAGGCAGGTGTTCCTGCTACGATAAATCGTGTCGGCTCGATTATGAGTTGTTTTTTCACCGACCGGCCTGTTCGGAACTTCACCGATGTCCAGTCAACAGATATAAAGTCTTTCAAAAAATTCTTTGCCGAAATGCTAAATCAGGGTATTTACCTTGCCCCAAGCGCTTACGAAGCAATGTTCGTATCATTAGCTCATACAAAAGAGGATATCGAGAAAACCATTGAGGCGGCCAAAAGAAGCTTCCACAAAATAAAATAAAAATATAATAAATGGTTGACTGAGCAAATTCGACGACCAATTACCTCTCTTAAGGTATAGTCGATACAAATCGATAGTCCCCCGAGCCTATAGCGAAGACAGCCACGTCATCTTCCATGCGGAGAAATTGTACCCCCCGATCGGTTCGTGGGTCAGTCTTATTGACCTCCACCGGTCGTCCACTCTCAGTGACACTGCCGGCACCCTTAGCCGGAACATACACGGTAGCGGTTGTATTAACTGGAATCGTCACGTTCAACATAAACGTACTATCTTCAATCTTCCAATCACTGACAATTCTGCCATGAACGGACTTATAGCTCGCGCGGGCTGCGGTCATCCCCTCGAAGGTGGGTTTGTTCCTGTCCAGAGCTTCGCCCAGGCTGCCATGTCTGGGACGAATAATAATTCGTTTGTAGCCGGGACCATCTGTATCAATACCAGCTACCGTCCCGAAAAGCCATTCACCTACCGAGCCGAAAGCGTAGTGGTTAAAAGAATTCATGCCCGGGTCCTGGAAACCTTTCTCCTCGGTCCAGCCGTCCCATCGTTCCCATATTGTTGTGGCGCCGTTCTTAATGCTATAGCCCCAACTTGGGAAGGTATCATTTTCGAGCAAACGATAAGCAACGTCGAGATGACCAGTTTGTGTAAGCGTCGGCAAAAGATAACTTAACCCAATAAATCCGGTGGACAGGTGCCACTTTTTCCCCCTGATAGCTTCGACTAAATGCCGGCCGGCGAGTTCACGTTTGTCCTCGGGTAGTAAATCAAAATAAAGTCCCAAACAATAGCAGGTCTGTGTGTTACCCTTGATTCGCCCATCGTCAGAAACATATGCCTTATTGAAAGCATCTCTTATCCGCTCAAAAAGCTCCTCGTACTTTTTCGCGTCCTCGTTCCTGCCGATAGCAGCAGCCATCTCCGACAACAATCGCGTGCTGTAGGCAAAATAGGCTGTCGCAATTACGTCCTTAGGAGTATCAGAACCAATAGAAACCCAGTCCCCGTAACCTTTGGCGGGACGCAATAAGTTTTTACTATTCCTTTGCAGGTAAGCAATCCATTTTTTCATCGAGTCGTAGTGTCTCTCGATGATGCGCTTGTCACCGTAGACCTGGTAAATCATCCATGGACAAATAACACCAGCGTCGCCCCAGCCGGCTTTGCCACCACCCGTAGTAATCTTGCGCGGAGCCAGGTCCGGAAATGCGCCTTCTTTGCTTTGAGCATCCTCAAGGTCTATCAACCATTTGGTATAGAACGCAGCGACATCCATATTATATGTTGCCGTGCGTATGAAAATTTGCGCATCGCCGGTCCAACCCAATCGCTCATCACGCTGCGGACAATCGGTAGGCACCTCAATGTAGTTGGACCGCTGACTCCATACTAAGTTGCTATAGAGCTGATTTACCATAGGATTGGAACACTCAAATGACCCAACCAGCTGCGCGTCCGAATGTACGACAACCCCGGTAATGTCATCAAGCTCGGGCTTGCCCGGATAGCCGGTTACCTCAACATATCGAAAGCCGTGAAAGGTAAACCGTGGCTCCCAAATCTCTTCGTCTTTGCCCGACAAAATATACGTATCAGTACAGCGTGCACTGCAAAGGTTCGTAGTGTATATGGTGCCATCTGGGTTGAGTACTTCCGCAAAGCGCATCACCACCTTCGTCCCCGCTTCTCCTTTGACTTTCAGTCGAGCCCAGCCGGCAAAATTCTGACCCATATCGAAAATATAAGTATCTTCTTTTGGTTCTGTCACCTTCTTCGGCTTGATTTCCATCATTTTTTTTACCGCCACTCCTGGATAGGACTGGACCTGGGACTGGATCGTATCGGCAACCACCACCTGGGCCCACTTGGAAGCATCAAAGCCGGCTGTATCCCAGCCGGGTATTTCTTTGCGGGCATCGTAGGTCTCTCCCATGTAGAAATCCGCTTCAAGATGTGGCCCGTAAGCAGCCCTCCAGGTACTGTCGGTAACAACCGTCTCTTTACTGCCGTCAGCGTATTCAATTTCAAGCTGTACAAACAACCGCGGCTTACTCCCCCCATAGTGGTTCCTTCTTAATCGACTGCCAAGATAACCACAGTACCAGCCATCGGCGAGAACAGCACCAATGGCGTTGCTGCCTGCTGCAATAAGATTGGTAACCTCATAACTCTGGTAGTACACCCGCCTGTTATATTCTGTCCAGCCGGGCGTGAAGCAATCCTCACCTATGCGTTTGCCGTTGATGTGTAGCTCATAAAGCCCAAGGGCTGAAGCATAAACCATAGCCTTCTTAACCGGCCTGTCGACCGAAAAGACCTTTCGCATATAAGGCAGCGCAGGTAAATTCAGTCCGCCATACTCCGGCATCCTCCACGGCTGGTCACCCACTTTGG
This sequence comes from uncultured Pirellulales bacterium, assembly GCA_964431825.1. GTDB lineage: Bacteria > Planctomycetota > Phycisphaerae > Sedimentisphaerales > Anaerobacaceae > CAYSLN01. The sequence goes on from CAYSLN010000023.1 coordinate 14,421, forward strand.
CAACCTCCTTCGCATCGGACCAGCCCACGTCCTCGAAATCAGACCCCTGCCAGTCGTCCTGCTTTGTATTGGATGCCTTCCAGAAACGGTCTATCAAAATGGTTACTGTACCGCCTCTTCTATACTCAATAACCAACTTGCCCGCAAGGCCCGCTGGACTCTCAGAATCGCCCGTATTCGTAACCGCTATAGCTAAAGTATTTGTCCCTGCGTTTAGTTTATCGGTCACATTAAGAACTGTTGTGATTTTCCACCCTGAGGCCCTTCCCGACTCTTGGCCGTTCACAAAAAGCTTAGCTTTATTGTCCACAACCAGCACAAAACGCGCTTGCTTGATCTCTTTACCGGGGTCGATCCTGATTGTGCGTCGGAAAAAACTCGTGCCCGGCGGAACTCTCTTCCCCGACCCACCTTCTGTAGACCATACCCACTTACATTCTTCAACGCTACGATTATAACGTTCCTCCTCCCAGGAAGATGCCGGCCTGTCGTAACCTATCCACTTAGCCTGCCGGTCTCCTGCACCGAGCAAACCCATCGTCCAAAACGCTGGTTCGCTCCAGGTTGATACTTTTCCGGCCTCGTCCCAAACACACACCTTCCAATAGCAGCGCATGCGTGACTCCAAGGGCACGCCCTTGTAAACTACCTGATTGCTCTGATCAGAGGTGACCTTACCACTGTCCCACAGATTGCCTTCATCAAGGTCAAGGAGGTTTTTGCTGCTGGCTACTAAAATCTGGTAGGAACCTTGCATCTGGCCCCGCTCCCTGGACTCCAAAACCCAGCTTAGCCGAGGCTCAACTACATCAATTCCAAGAGGATTGAAGCGGTACTCACAACACAATTCTTCCACAGTGATGCCACAAGCAGTACTACCAATACTATTAGAAAAAGTACACCCAGTGAAGACCAACGCCGTTGCTGTCATCAGTATTGCAGGCAATTTACCTCTTATTATCCACCTCCATATTTGCCTGTGGCCTTTTGAGTGAGCCGCCATAGATAAAACGCATCTGGCCGACATTCGGAATCCACTGAAGAGATACTATGCCGTTTATTAACTGCATCGGGAGGCTTTTGCGGCTCTTATCCAATAGAAATGTCTTCAACTTCTTAGGCCAGGGAAATTCAAAACCGCTGGGCCAATAAACGAACAAAGCTTTACCTACCAGGTAATCACGGGGGACAACCCCCTCTCGAGGAGCAAGACAGCCCTTGGTAACCTTCTCCGGCTCGTGCCACCACCTGCCGTCTTCGCTGTTAGGACTATTGTCACCCAGCACGAAAAACTCATCTTCTCCCAGGACAAATGGATTGTCTTCCGTTGCTCTGCCAAACTTGCCCGTCAGGGGATTCTGTGATGTATAGTGAATATCTCTGAAAACCGCCATATGAGAAAGTGTCAATTTGCCGGAGCCAAAAATCTTCACCTCTGGAGCAGTTGCTTTTCTCCGGCCGACGCCATCAGGTAAGAGCCTCAAATCGTAAGTTAAAATTTCACTGCCGAATTGAAAAATCAGTTGATGGTCAACATTGGCAAACTTAACAAATGTGGATTTATCCATAGCCGGCGATTCGATTTGTTTGCTATTCAATATCTCTTCCGCGCCTTCCAAAACTCTCGCAATGACCATCTCACCTGTTAAATCAATCCACGCTTTGTAATTGGTTTCATATTTGCTCAGTGCTATTCCAATATGACCCTGTGACTCGGTCGGCTTAATACAAAAACGTACCATCAGGTCACTACAATATGGCAAATATCTATATTGTCTTACGTTACCATAGGCATAAACGGCTCTGAAGTCATTGCCGATTGATGTGTCATAAAACAGCGTATTTTCCTCGTCAATAGAGCTCTCCAGATAGAATTCTGTCGGGTTATTTTCGTCAACTCTCCACATTGAGTCCGCAGCATTCCTGAATGGCTGTTGCCAGGAGTGGCCATTAAAAAAGCCTTCTCTTGGTCGAACAGGTTGATAGTCATTATTATAGACCGGCATCCACAGCTCCTCCTGAACTCGAGCGGGTTTTCGGCTGATTTCCCCGTCAATGTAGATGTCACCGTCTATTATCCTGATCTCTTCGCCTGGAAGACCAATCAATCGCTTGATATAATTCTCTGAGGGGTCCAGTGGATTTTTAAATACTACCACATCCCACCGATTGGGTTCACGAAACTGATAAATACACTTTAGCACAAGTATCCGATCACCATTTGCTACAGGCGTCCCTCCGCCGCTCGGCAGGTAATGACCGCAGCTTGGACAGCGAGTGCGAGGCATCGGGACATCTCCTGGGGGGATTGTATCCTGGGGAAATCCATAATTTTGCGGGACAAAACCGTACTCAAATTTGTATCCACATTGCGGGCAGCGCAGTCGAAAATGTGCTCCTTTGAGAGTATCGGCCATACTGCCTGTAGGTATGCGAAATGCCTCCATCACAAACGCCCGGAAGACAAAGGCCAATATGAACGCAGTTATCAACCATTCTAAAGTGTTCGATATTTCAGCCGCTCTGTCTTTCCTTTTTCGAGGCAACCTGTCGTAACTGCTTTTTTCTGTCTTACCTGGAGACATAAATACCAATCCTGCTACAAGGCTGGCTCTCGTATTAGCTATCTCAAAAAAGCTCAGCCAAAACCTTGAAAATAGCTACTTGCATTGCAAGAATACTGCTTAGATCATGCTCTACAAATCCACCATAAATGAGTCGAACAAACATAAAAACAGTAATTATGCCCAGAAATCCGTCGCCGGTCAATAAACTATTTATTCCACTGCTACTTTACAGACAGCAAGAACCAAAATCCTCTGCCAAAAACCTATAACAGGCACTTTTAAAAACTCATAAAAAACGGGAATATGATTTTTTACACGCTCTG
>CAYSLN010000024.1:0-17062 GCA_964431825.1 uncultured Pirellulales bacterium
GGACATTATACGATTCCAGCTGCAAGAATCGTGGGAAACAACGGTATTGTCTATGCTATAGACACTGAAGAACATTCTTTAAAAAAACTACATCAGAAAGCTAACACTTCTAAGCTAACAAATATAAGGACACTAAAAACTTCAGGCCGAATGAAGTTACCGTTGGAAAGTGGAACTGTCAATGTAATCTTATTTTATGATGTTCTGCATTATCTTGAAAAAGGTGACAGGGAAAAACTCTATCAAGAAGCTTCACGTGTTTTGAAACAAGATGGTTTACTTTCCGTTTACCCCAAGCATACTCTGGAAGATGGGCCCATGCAGAAATTCAGAAGTTTAAGTCGAAGCGACGTTAAACAGGAAATCGAAGGTTCAAATTTTGTCTTTGAACGGAAACGTCGCGGCCTTATAAGTCATGATGATGGCCTTAATCAGGGCTGTGTTCTAAATTTTAGCAAGTGCCAGTAAATGAAGAAATATGAAAGAAATTAACATTTCAAGGCAGATTTAGAATGAAGATAACGATTGTATATGACAATGAGGCAAATGACGGCCTAAAATCGGGGTGGGGTTTTTCCTGCTTGATAGAAGCAAAAGAAAAAATTCTATTTGATACGGGCGACAGCGGTGAAAAGCTGATTTACAACCTCAGACAATTAAACATTCAGCCGGAAAGCATTGCTGCCGTTGTCATCTCGCATAACCATTGGGATCATACCGGCGGTCTAAAAGAATTTTTAATATTGAACAATAATGCTAAAGTTATTCATCCAATATTCTTCTCAAAGCCGACCGAGATATCGCCGGGAGTTCATTCCACCGGTGCACTTGGAGGACTTATCAAAGAGCAATCTCTGGTAGTAAATACAGAGAAAGGAAATTTGGTTATAACCGGCTGTGCTCATCCTGGGTTGGCAAAGATAATTGACAAAGCAAAGCAATTAGGTGAAATCTATGCTGTTTTAGGCGGCTTTCACGGATTCTCGAGAATAGAAAAACTTCAAGGAATTGAACTAATTGCACCGTGTCATTGCACACAATACACTAAAGAAATAAGGCAAAAATATCCAGACCAGTTTAACGAGATAAAAGCTGGTAGTGTGATTGAACTATAAGCTTTGCCATGATAAATTTGCTTAGTTGGTTCAAAGAAAGATTAACACCTGAATACAATGAATCGGGCGGTGTTAATCTAGCCCTGCAGACAATTGAAAGATTTAAAGGCGAATCTTTAAATTTAAAGCAGCAGGCATGAAACACCGCAACGCTCCGGTTAAAGAAATCATAAGATTCATCAAGGAAGAACTACCTGGCTATTATACATATACCACAAAAATCAAAACCTTTATGGATATAAAGAAAACTGAGCAAGCCTACATTATAATCAATGGAACACTTGGAATAACAGGCCGGTATAACCCATTGGATAGAAGCTTTACAATTAAAACAGGAACGCCACAACGCTTATAAACTCTCCTCAGTTCCCTGACCTGCCTGCAATAGTTTGTGAACCACTGAGTCTCAGATTGAACATCCGTTAAGGCAGCCACCGAAACTGTAAATCAAAAGTGTAACTCCATTTTTGAAGAAGATCAGCCCCATTGTGAAATCCACTATTCACAATCTCCTACCGTAAGGCATACCTCTCCTTACAAATCCTAATAGCATATTCCCTAAGCCGTGCCCCAAACGCCTTCTCAATGAACAAGATCGTCTTGAACGCCTCCACACAAACTCGGTTGACTAAATGTTATAGGAAAGTTTTTGACCGACTTATCAATATTAGAATCATTCATAGGCTACAACCAAGCTACAATCTGTTAACAGGATATCCGTTAATTTTTCTGATACGGTGATTTTATAACTAATTGTAAAATATAGGCTTATAAAAAACATAATTTTAGTAAACGTTTTATATATACGATGCCTTGGTTCAATGTTTTGCCGGGTGCAGGAGGTGTCCCAATATAAAAATAATGACCAATAAAGTCATAAGGACCATAGCGGCGTGGGAACTATAGGATGCAATCTGCTCATGTAACTGACGCAGAAAAAAGGCCCAGCCAAAGATCGCTACATAAGTCCCAGCCAATACAACGGTCATGTTAAGCCACGCACGCAGACCCAACAAAAAACCAATCACACAGCCAACTACCGGGCCAGTCATATAAAAAGGACACCAGACGAAAACAAATAATCCAATGATACCATATCTCTGGACCTTGTCCTTGTGAGCCTCCGCCACTCTCCGGGTACGTTCGAATATCCTCTTGAGCCACTTGAACACCAACAGATGCCGCCAGCTGAATACAAACAAGGGATAGAAAATAAGTACCACAACTGTTTCAATTATCATACATATGGGGATGACCGTGCTGTTTCCAAGGCCCATGGAATATCCGAAGGTCATACCAGCAACTCGGCCAAAGACGAGCTCGGTTGCGGTTATTCCAACGAGGAGCTGTGATTGCTCCGGGAAAAAAAGCAACTTAACACTTAGCCAGAACGTGTATACCAATGCCAGAGCGACTCCGAGCAATAAAATGCGGCCCTCTAAACTGGTTAGAAGATTTACCTTTAATTGATTTCTCTGTTCCGAGTTCAATTTTCTTTTTGATTATTATGTTCTTTCCTAATACTTTGAGCAACCACATGGCCCGCTTGTTACCAGTTTTAGTGATGGGTGCACCGAAGGTCAAGAGAAACCACGTAATCCAGTAAGCAAACGTGCAAGATCGGCCTAAAACGCGATTGATTTCCAGAATCTGCCGCTCTTAATTTCGCCCACGTTTTCGTGGGGAAGGTCCCAAAGTAGGGAAGAATCGGTAGCCTGGCTTTGGTGAGCAAACGCAGACGATAAACATACGATTTAATTTGAAGGAAAGGGCTGCAAGAAAACAAACTTGCAGCTTTTTTTCTATCTATACACTCCCTGACTTTTTAATTATCTTCCAAACATAATAGAACCTGTTAAATACCTTCAAACACAAACCCCAAAAGTGTAAATCAAAATTGTAGTAGCTGAGGGTGTGGACCCAGTTTAGTATGGAACAGGTATTATTGGAAATTATTTAGGTAATTTAACACCAAATAAAGTAGCGTATATGAGCCGGTAGATGTCTGTATTATCGACATTATTAGGAAGTAACTCCGAGTTTAAACCATGCGCTTTAGCAATCACACCACCGCCAAGATCCTCGTAAGAAACCCAAGAGATTCCAAAACGCAAGCGATTACCAAACTGATCCGGTGCGGCAACAAAAGGCAGCGTACCTTTTCCCTCTCTACCATCTAAAGGCGCACCATTCGATTGTCTTGGCGGCAATGGTTCTTCGAATTTCTTTGAATCTGAAACACTCACCACTTTCATAGCACCAGAATCGCTATCCGCCGCGGTAATCAATAATGTATTAGGATTTTTCTCAATATAATTCATTGCTATCCCAATTGCTGCGTCAGCTCTACTTAATGCTTCCAATGCCCCTTTGGCGTTATTAGCATTTGAAAAATTGTCTGTACCTTCTTCCTCTACAACCATAAAGAAGTTTTTTCCTTTGTGTTTTATTAATTTTAGTGCTTTCTCAGTCATTTCTGCGACAGATGGTGCGTTTTCATTGTACAAGGGAAGATTTTTTTTCTTGAGCGTTTCTTCGTTTTTATCATTGAACGTATGGCTGGCAGAAAAAACGCCTAAAACTTTTTCTGTGTCTAAGGGGAGTGCTAATAATTCATCTCTGTTATAAACGATAGTATAACCAAGTTTTTCTGCTTCTTCGATAAGGTTTTTCCCATCTTTTCGCTTACCGGGTCTACCATGTCTACCAATTTGACCTTTTGGAAGCAATAACTCTTCTCCACCAGCCAAGATGATATCAGTACCGCTGAAAATGATTTGTTCTGAAATCGTATCCGTAAAATCTCGATTCGAAGAATTGGCAACAAAAACGGCAGTTCCGGGTTCACAAATGTGACCGCTATTGATAAGGGCGATAGTTTTTCCGGCTTTCTTTGCTTCTATCATGATACTATAATCTTTACCAGACAGAGATTTGATCGGCTTTTGGGGGTTGATTCCAAAACTATCATTATCTACTTTTACTCCAAAGGCATGAACTGTAGCACCACCATGAGAGGTGCTGTTGGTTGAATTTTTCAGGTGTCCGCGATACAACCCCATTCGCTTCATTTTGTCCCAGTTGGTTTTTCCATCCGGCCCTTTCTCCAGCAGTCGTAAAGCACACCACATTGACGCAGCACTGCCATCAGGATGAATGAATATCACATTCCCTGTTTTCAATTTTGTTGTTTTGATATTTGAACAGGAAGTGACGAAAAAGATATAAAGCATCGCGATAACGAAGATTTTAGATTTTTGGTTAAATTCCATAATCATTGATTCGTTGCCTCCCTTCAAAAAACTGAGTATAGTTTGAAATCGGATGGATGGTCATAAACACAATATCTTGTCATAAAGTCATAAATCATCTTTGAATGTACGACTTACAAATACCAGCAGATGCTGTTTACATATAAGCTTAGGAACAGAATAGTTAAAGTAGTTCAAAATCAACTTCAAATCAAGAGCAAAAACTACAAATGATTTGGCCAAAATAGACCTTACAATTTACTCTACTCGGCCCTGTCCGTTAACGTTTATGCGTTTTCAAGCAGTTCCTTATTTTCCTGGAAACTGTTTGAACCTCTCCTCTAACCTAATCTGTGCTGTTTTACTGACGTCAAACACTCCGAAAAACCAAGGTCAAGGATTCACGATGGCAGCTTACAAACAGTCAGCTAATCTTCGCCTAAAGGTCAATATTTGGCTTGATTTCTCGATCTTTTTGTTTTAAAAACGAAAGAATCTATTTATAATAGTGTAGTCAAAGTTGTAGTAAACGCACTGGCGGCGTAGCCAAGAGGCCTAAGGCGACGGTTTGCAAAACCGTTATTCGCCGGTTCGAATCCGGCCGCCGCCTTTTGTTTTTCCACTCTATCCATTGCCATATCCAGCCTGAACATCGGAACTTTTAGGGGCTTGTTTTTTATTGGAATCGGTACTAAAATTCTATTGGGACATTTATTTGCCCAAAAACACAAATTTCTGGTTCTTAACAATTTCGGGGTAGATGTGAAATGGATTTCAAACAGACCATTACTGATTACTCAATAAAACATAACAAATTAATCACTATCTGCATGGTTGTCATTGCGTTGGCAATGGCAGCGTTGATACCTCTGATAGAGGTTGATACCGACCCGGAGAATATGCTCTCAGAGGATGAAGCCGTCAGAGTATTCCATAATTCGACCAAAGACCAGTTTTCCCTAAACGATATCGTGGTGGTGGGCATCGTCAACAACAAGAACCCCAATGGTGTATTTAATACCTCCTCACTGACAAGAATTTATGAGCTGACAGAATATGCACGGACACTTTCCTGGCCGGATGAAAAAAACACCAATGAACAAATCGGAGTCATTGAAGTCGATTTGCTTGCACCTTCTACCGTCGACCATATCGACCAGGGTGGCCCGGGTGAAGTCAAATTCGAATGGCTCATGAAAAAGCCCCCTGCTACGGAGAAGGAAGCATTGGAAATCAGAGATATGGCGATGAGTAATCCCTTGCTTAAGGGAACACTCATTTCCGAAGATGGGAAAGCCGTCTGTCTGTATTTGCCGCTGACAAGCAAAGATTTAAGCTATCGTGTATACCGCAGTCTGGAAGAAAAAATTGCCACATTCAGCGGGGATGAGCAATATCACATCACAGGTTTGCCAGTTGCCGAGGATACTTTTGGCGTCGAGATGTTTATTCAGATGGCTATTTCGGCACCTCTTGCAATGGTGGTGATTTTTCTACTCATGCTGCTGTTCTTTCGCAAGCTCATAGTCATTATCTCACCAATGATTGTAGCAATGGTTTCCGTTATCTCGACTATGGGGCTTTTAATCGGACTTGGGTTCCCGGTACATATCATGAGCTCCATGATACCGATTTTTCTTATGCCGATAGCTGTGGTGGACTCGGTACATATTCTTTCGGAATTCTTCGATCTTTATACAAAAGAAAAAGGGAGAGTTAATACCACCAAGGAGGTAATGAGCAACCTGTTTACACCTATGCTTTATACTTCACTGACATCAGCGGCAGGCTTTGCCTCTCTTGCACTTACACCGATCCCCCCGGTTCAGGTTTTCGGCATCTTTGTAGCTATCGGAATCATGATTGCATGGGTATGCACGGTTACATTTGTGCCGGCTTATATAATGATGATAAAGGAAAAATCTCTTGAAAACTTTGGCCGCAAAGCAATTGATATAGAAAAGCAAAACTGGCTCACAAAACTGTTATACAGAACGGGAGATTTCACTTACAACAAAGCAAAACTAATATTAGTGGCTATGATTTTAATCACCGTAATCGCCATTTACGGAATTACAAAAATCCGAATAAATGACAACCCGGTAAAGTGGTTCTCAAAAAATCATCCTATCCGCCAGGCTGATATCGAATTAAATAAACACTTCGGCGGAACATATATGGCTTATTTAGTCCTCGAAGATGGAACTGAAGGATACATCGACACTGAGTTCGTGGATTATCTGCGAAACCGCTGGTTAAAGAAACGTTCCCAGCTCGAGGAAGAAATGCCTTCGACGAAAGATTTGGCCGGCGAAATCGAAAAACTGCTTCTTAGCAAGACCTCAGACGAAATGACCAGGGAACAATACATCGATGGGCTTATTGAAATATCAAATAAGAAACTCCAAGCTGCTGAAGAATCTAGTGAAGATGCTGCTATTGATTTGTGGTATGAGGTTACTAATTTCTTTGAAATGGAAAAGGAACAGCTCAAATTATTCAAACAGTCTGAAGTCCTTGAGTATGTAGCAAAATTACAAGCCTATCTTGAAGAGTCGGGCCTTGTGGGGAAAAGCAACTCCGTCGCAGATGTCGTAAAGAAGGTCCACCAAGAACTAATCGACGGCAAAGCCGAAAGTTATATAATTCCAAAATCTTCCGGCGCTGTTGCTCAGTGCCTTCTGCAGTTTCAGAGCAGTCACAATCCGGAAGATTTATGGCATCTGGTTACTTACGACTACATGAAGGCAAATATCTGGATTCAACTAACCAGTGGTGACAACAAAGAAATGGAAAAAGTTGTAAGGGCTGTTGACGACTTTTTTGATAAAAACGCACCGCCAGCACCACTAAAGTACAACTGGGCAGGACTTACATATATAAATACTGTCTGGCAGGACAAAATGGTTTTCGGAATGTTACAGTCGTTTCTTGGGAGTTTTATAATTGTTTTTATAATGATGTCAATACTCTTCCGTTCGCCTTTATGGGGTATTGTTTGCATGGTACCATTGACTATTACAATAACTGTTATCTACGGCATAATAGGCATGGTTGGCAAGGATTACGATATGCCTGTTGCGGTTCTAAGTGCGTTGACTTTAGGAATGGCAGTTGACTTCGCAATACATTTTCTCGAACGCGCCAGAATAAGCTATTCAAACACCGGCTCCTGGAAATCAAGTGCCAGCATAATGTTCGGCGAACCCGCCAGGGCAATAAGCAGAAACGTCCTTGTTATCGCAATCGGCTTTTTGCCACTACTTGCAGCTCCTCTGGTACCATATAAGACGGTGGGAATATTCTTATGTGCTATAATGGCTTTGTCCGGAGTAATTACTTTGATGGTTCTGCCTTCCATATTAAAAATAGGAGAGAAAGTACTGTTTAAGCCTATATCGAAACCAACTTCCGTAAGCTGCAATTGTGGTTTCTGCTTGATTATTTCTTTAGCAACTGTCGTTTTAATTGCGGTCAATATGCACCAATACCAAGAACTCAGCTGGAACAAACTGGCCTGGATCAGCGTAATAGCATTACCTATAATGGCACTTGTCTGCGGGACCTTGTCTCGAAGAGAGGCTTGCGAAAAGCTGGATATAAAAGAAGCACAAAAATAATTCGTATTTCTAAAGGGAACGGGTCATGAACATTGAGAGATATTTAAGAGCAATTGCAGGTTTTTTCGTGTTTGGGGGTGCATTGCTGGCACATTTCCATTCACCGTATTGGCTGTTCTTTGTTGGCTTTGTCAGCCTGAATCTACTGCAATCAGCCTTTACTAACTGGTGCCCAATGATGACTATACTAAAAAAGCTCGGCATTTAAGCAACTGCCGGACAGCGAAAAACGAAAGCGAGGCGTAAAATGAAATTATTAACGGCATTTACAATCATGTTTTTGCCCTCAACAGCACTTTTTGCAGCTAATGAGCCTAACATGCCCGAGAAAATTAACGATGTCGATGCTATAGTTAATAGAGCAAATTTTATGGCATACTATCAGGGTAAGGACGGCAAAGCAAAAGTCAAGATGATAATCACAGACAAAAAAGGTCAGACCAGACTTCGCGAATTTATCATTCTAAGAAAAGATGTTAAGGACGGTGGCGACCAGAAATACTATGTTTATTTTCTAAAACCAGCTGATGTTCGCAAGATGGTTTTCATGGTTCATAAACATGCTGATATTCAAAAAGATGATGACAGATGGTTGTATCTGCCCAGTCTCGACCTTGTGAAGCGAATCGCCGCCAGTGACAAACGAACCAGCTTTGTCGGGTCAGACTTTTTATACGAGGACATATCCGGACGGAATCTGGCCGAAGACACCCACGAGCTTATTGAAACCAACGACAAGTATTATGTAGTAAAAAATGTACCCAAGAACCCAGACTCCGTCGAATTTAGTTATTTCAATGTTGCAATAGACCGCGAAACTTTCATTCCCATGAAGATGGATTTTTACGATAAAAAGAACAAACTCTACCGCATTATCAAATCACAAAAGGTAGAGACAATCGAGGTAAAAGAACAAGAGAATGTCCAAAAGTTTCCGACGGTCGTCAAATCTATCGTTTCAGATTTAAATACCGGCAGCAAAACAGAAATGGAATTTACCAATGTAGAATATAACATTAATTTGGAAGACATATTCACAGAACGATACCTTCGCAGACCACCGAGGGAGGCAATTAGATGATTCGTTACAGAGGGGTTGTAGCCTTTGTGCTTGTTCTTTCTCTGCCTGTTATGGCCCAGGAAGAAAGTGCAAACGATTTTGCCTCGCTGCTGTCAAATTTGGACATACATGGTTTTTACGAAATACGCCCCGGATATCGCGTCAGAGAAGACAAATATGAAAAAGACATGTCCATTATGGAGCAGCGTATGCAACTTGATTTATCATCATATCTGGACTGGGCTGATTTTAAATTTAAAGGCGATATTACTGCCGACCTTGTAGAAGAGCAGGCTGACTTTAACCTGCGGGAAGCATATATTTTCACGAGCCCATATGAGTTTATGGACTTAAAACTCGGCCGGCAAATCCTGACATGGGGGACAGGTGACCTTGTCTTTATCAACGATTTGTTTCCGAAGGACTGGCAGTCTTTCTTTATTGGCAGAGATACTGAATACCTTAAGGCACCATCCGATGCCGTAAAAATAAGTTTGTTCTCTGAGGCGGCCAACGTGGATATCGTCTATACACCGAAATTCGATTCTGACCGTTTTATAAGCGGGGAGCGCATCTCGTACTGGAATTCAAACCTCGGAAGATTGGCCGGGCAGGATGCAATACAGAACACCGATAAGTCAGACCTCTGCTTCAAAAATGATGAAATTGCAGTACGGGTGTATAAGAATATAAACAACTATGAATATGCTCTGTATAGCTATCATGGCTACTGGAAAAGTCCGGGTGGGCAAAACGCTGCGGCCACAAAGGCGATTTTCCCCGACTTGAATGTTTATGGTGCAAGTCTCCGAGGCAACGCCGGCAAGGGAATTGGTAACTTAGAATTCGGTTACTATGAATCCGATGAAGACCAAAGCGGAAACAAAGGTAATATCAACAACTCCGAATTGCGGTTTCTGGCTGGTTATTCGCAGGAAATTGGCAAAGATTTTACTGCCGGTTTACAATATTATGTCGAGCACATGCTGGATTATGACCAGCACAAGGCTAGTTTGCCTTCGGGCCTGAGCCGTGACAGAAACAGGCACTTAATCACAGTGCGGCTGACAAAACTCCTGATGAACCAGAACCTGAGATGCTCATTATTTACCTATTACTCTCCCTCGGACGAGGATGCGTACATGCGGCCGATAGTTAATTACAAGGTCAACGACAACTTAGCTGTTGAAGCCGGTGCAAATGTTTTCTTCGGTAAATATCCAAGCACCTTTTTCGGCCAGTTCAAAAATAACACGAACATCTATACAGCATTGCGGTACAGCTTCTGACTATAAATCTCAATAGGCACTGGAGAGGACAATCTAATAGTAGATGAGAACCTGATTAAGAAGGCAGATGCTATGAAAACCGATATAAAAAACAGCGTTCTGGAATTGCTCGAAGGTGACATTACGGAAATGCAAACCGATGCCATTGTCAATGCCGCCAATGCCCAGTTAATTCTGGGTGGCGGCGTGGCAGGGGCAATCAGAAAAAAAGGTGGGGGCCAAATTCAGCAGGAATGTAACAAGATAGGCGGAACCTTCGTAGGCGGAGCTGTAATAACGACAGCAGGGAATTTAAGAGCAAAGTACGTGATTCATGCGGTCGGTCCTCGGATGGGCGAAGGGAACGAGGACGAAAAGCTGACAAATGCAACACTAAACTCACTCAAGTTAGCTGATGAACACAACCTAAAAAGCGTTTCTTTTCCGGCAATCAGCGCCGGTATCTTCGGATTTCCAATCAAGCGTTGTGCCAAAATAATGCTCAAGACAACTATCGACTATCTTAAAGGCAAAACGGGTCTGGAAAAGGTAGTCTTTTGTCTATTTGGCCCGGAAAGCTACGAAGTCTTTGTAAATCAGCTAAAGGAGGAGACATCCAGATGAAAGCGATGATCCTGAGTAAAACCTGCCCAATCGAAGAAAAGCCATTGGAGATGCTTGATTTGCCGACACCTGAGCCCGGCGATAACCAGATTCTGGTCAAGGTTTCGGTCTGTGGTGCCTGCCATACAGACCTTGATGAAGTTGAAGGCCGGCTTGAACCAGCAAAGCTTCCCATAGTGCCGGGTCATCAAGTGGTTGGGACTGTGGCTGATAAGGGAAAAGCCGTAACTAAATTTGATATTGCAGACCGTGTGGGAATTACATGGCTTTATTCAGCCTGCGGCCAATGCAATTTCTGCCGGACAGGCCAAGAAAATCTTTGCGACTGCGCTAAATGGACCGGCTATAGTTCTAATGGCGGCTACGCAGAATATATGGGCATTTCGGAAGACTTCGCCTACCCCCTTGCGAAAAGCTTCACCGACTCGCAGGCTGCTCCTCTTTTATGTGCAGGTGTGATTGGCTACCGCACTGTTCGCTTAGCCCAAATCACTGATGGTCAAACCATAGGGTTGTTTGGATTCGGCGCCTCAGCACACATCGTAATTCAAGTTATTAAACACAAGTTTCCAAACAGTCCCGTTTTCGTTTTCACCAAAACTGCTGAACATGCGGAATTAGCCAAACATCTTGGTGCCGTCTGGACCGGTCGTTCGGGTGACAAACCTCCTGTGAAGTTGAACAAGGTGATGGATTTTACGCCGGTAGGTGAGTGTGTGCGTGATGCGCTGGCTGTTTTAGATAAGGGGGGACGGTTGGTCATAAATGCCATTCGCAAAGAGACACCTGTTCCCGCTTTGGACTACGCCGAGTATCTCTGGCTTGAAAAAGAAATAAAAAGCGTCGCCAACGTCACGCGACAGGATGCTGAGGAATTTCTGCCGTTAGCTTCTCAAATACCCATTGTCCCCACCATCGAGGAATTCCCACTGGAGCAGGCTAACGAGGTTTTGCTCTCTATCAAACAATCAAAAATCCACGCTGCTGCTGTTCTAAGAGTTTGTGAATAATGAAGTTAAGTTCAACCAAACCCGCGGTCTCGTCGGTATATTTTACTCGATTTCTCTGGATTTGCAGCCCAAAAAGACGATATAATAAAGTTAGCGATACTAAGGTTGTACTTAAACCCCGACTTTGCCGTCCGAAAACGGCAGTTGTACGTAGGGCAGTGTCTTTTTTAAGAAAAGGAGCCGAAACTTTTTTCAAGAAAGCACAGCTATGCAAACCAAATTTAATGTTTTTGAGATTTTGGAAATAGCCGAGAAAGTCGAAGTTAAAGGCGCCAAGTTCTACCTTAAAGCGGCGGAATCAACCAACAATCCTGAACTTCGTGATACATATTACAAACTGGCCAACTGGAAAGCCAAGCACGAAAAGATTTGGGCGCGGATGAGAAAGCGGTTTTCTGAAAAGACCGGTGAACTCGGAACTTTCGACCCTGATAATTATGTACTGTCAAATCCGGAGGTAATGGCAGGTCTTACATGGCTTGGTACCAAACACGGTGCCGCCGTGGCATTAACCGGCAGAGAAACCAAGGAAGAGATACTCAAAGATGCTATCAAAAGGGAAAAAGGGGTCGTCGTATTTTATAACGGTCTGAAGGAGTTTGCCCGTGACCCGGCCAGCAAAGATACCATTGATAAAATCATTAGAGAGGAGAATCGCCAGATTGTTCTGCTTAACGAACTACTGGAGCAGGAATAATTGCAACACCAGCCGTTTAACGACAGCGAATTAGTTGATTGCTGTCATATTCCGCATGAGCAACATTTTCTTTCAGGTCTTTGATAAAGCGCAAGCCGTCTTTCCAGTAACCCGCTGTTGGCTTCAAATCAGCATTGAATCCGGCAAAATAGCGGTTTATATTGTGAACTAAAAGTTCCCTGAGATACTTGCTCACCATCGACGCCAGCGACACCGGCAAAAACCGGTCGTCTGCACCTACCACAAAATGCAAACGCATACTTCTACCATCAGTCTGTAATTCGTAGCTGCTGGTCTCCGGGCTCTCACAGATAATCTTCAATTCCATGTTTGGAAACATCAGTTGCAGGTTTTTCCGATAACGCACCCGCCCCCCCTGCCTGTCAATTATAATTTGCAAATCGTCGTCCGCGAAATTATCAAAAGCGTTTTTTATAAGCCTTGACGTAGCGGTAAAAAGAACACTCGCTTTGTTTCTAACATTGTTGACCATACTATTGTAGAACGCAACGTCCAGACAGCAGCTCTTTAACTCCAGCAGTTTGATGCCGTTTGAAGCCATATCAGAGGCAAGTACCGCCGAGGCGATTGCTTCATCCGCGTCATCAGCCAAGATTCTTTGACTTGCGACATCTTTGTACCAGGGATAATCGCTCAACCGCTCCAAGGAATCCGGACACAGTAATAATATAAGTTCAGCCAGTGTAACCGGCTTTTTATCGAGGCATCTCAAAGCGGCCAGGGTCGTTCGTTCCAGATGTTTGATTCCCAGTGATTTGCTGTGGGCTTTCTTGCTGTCGGCTATGAGCAATCGTCCCCCAAGCCGTTTTCGCTTACTGGCGACACTTTTTTCCAGAATTTGCCACAGGTCGGCTGTGAGAAGATCACGTGGAAGCTGAAAACTGCTCGACGATACAAGCAATGGCCCCAGAATCGGGCCAAAACCAGCTTCGTCGATACCTACCAGAACAGCCATCCATGTACTCCTCATCATCCTTGAAATTACTATCCCCGGTGCGACTCGAACGCACAACCTCTGGCTCCGGAGGCCAGCGCTCTATCCAATTGAGCTACGGGGACGAAAAAACAGTTGCTCTCTATTACGCCGAAATAGCGGATAAGTCAAGTATATAACCACCGGTAAGGTGCCGGTTTATCGTGTTTTTACCGGGATTTTTACGAACTGATTTGCTTTTATATGTTATAATAATATATAAGCCGTGTAATGAAGGAGGACGAAAAGGATGAATACTCACAGATATATCCAAGGATACATCATCCTGCTGCTTACTGCAGCAATGTGTGCCAGTTCCTTTGCCCAGGCCGGTCAGCCCGGTTGGCAACGCAAGGAAGTCAACTGGAAAACCCCTAACGGCACCCGAATCAAGGCTGTTAACTATCCTGCCGATAAACCTTTGCCAACGCTGGCTCAAAGGGAGCCCACAGCTGTCAGTAAAAAGGTGCTTGAGCCTAAGACCTCTCTTCTTTTAAGCCAGGATAGCCAGCAATCTCCTGCCTCTATAATTGCCAACGTTATCGATTCACCACCTGTGGACGGTTTTGTTCCCTGGATAGCCGTCTCTATCACCGATGAACGAAATTACCCATACGAACTTGATGCCGTGGACACGACTACCGTCACAGGCAACTACCTGACTTCCACACCCGAGTCGGACTACGCCGTTGGCATTTTCGATACCGGCGCTAGTTCCAGCCTAATCAGTGACGATGACGCCTTCAAAACCGGAATGTATGATGCAGGCTTAGTCACATCCTCTACAATAGAACTGAGCGGTGTTACTGGTTCAGCTTTTGCGTGGGCGAGTCAGCCGCTTGGCCTCTTCATCGACGGGCTGAATGCAATCGAACCTAACGGCCTGCTTCTTGATGACTCCAATATGGTCGGTGAAACAAACATTTCAATTATTGTAGGAGACCCTGTCGAATCACCTAATGTGCCCACTGCTATCGGGGCACCCTTGGCAGTCTTCTTTGCCGCGGCCTTTCAAAACGACAGAGAAATAACCATCACACATGACAACAACGAATTCAGCGCCCCGGATATACGTTTCTACTCTCCGTATGACTCTGATATTCCAAGCTATTCCAATAAAATAAACCTCGAACTGCGTCCTTCCGACGTCATGTTAGTTCAGTATTTTCCCTGCATTGAAGGCCTGTTTGAATGTCCCGATGGAGATGGTTCGCCACTTCTAAGCACGATTATAGTCAACGCTTTGTGGACCGGTCAGGGTCTGTTTTTCGTTTCCAGTGTAGACCTCGCGCACGGCAGTAAAACTGCTCTTGACAAGGATGGATTCATGTTTGACACCGGCGCTCAGATTACAGTTATTAGCGAAGCAATGGCCGCACGACTACAACTCAATCCGGCACTACCAGATTTCACAGCCGAGATTGTAGGAGTCACGGGTGATGTAATAATAGCACCGGGTTTCTATATTGACTCTCTTGAAATCGTTGCGACGCCGGAATGGCTTACCTTCTCCAACGTTCCCGTTGTCATGCTCGATGTCGCTTCACCGGAAGGCGGCTATCTTGACGGTGTAATTGGCATGAACCTGTTTGTCGACTTGAACTTTGTATTTCACGGTGGAGGCTTAACCTTGTTGGGCCAGGACCTTCCCTATGTCGAGTTCGAGCCAATCTCTTACCAAATTATAGCAGACATCGCTCCCGAAGGTGGTGACGGTGTAGTTAATTTCCTAGACCTCGCGGCCTTCGCCGACGCATGGCTAACCACGCCAGTGTCTCCTGATTGGAATCCAAAAGCCGACATAGCTCCCCAGCCAACTCCCGACGAGATAGTTGATCTCTATGACTTTGGCGTTTTTGCTGAATATTGGCGCCAAGCTTTCACACCCTAAATTCTCCGGGTATCAATCTCGCCTCGCAGACTTAAGGCAATTGTTTGACATAATTGCGCCTTATCAATATCATTTAGTGATTGTTAAGCCATTTACTTCTCTATAGGATGCACAAATGGCACTTTTCCTGAACTTGTTGTATTTAACGGCCGCTATTGCCATAAGCCCTATGGTTGTATATCGGTTCATCAGGCATAAACGCTACCGGACCGGCTGGGCACAGCGGTTCGGCAAAATCACTCGCAGGAATCCTCAAAAAAAATGTATTTGGCTACACGCTGTAAGTGTGGGAGAAGTCAACGCAGCCAAAACCATTATCAAAGAGCTTGAAAGCAAATTCGGTGATTTTGAAACTGTGGTCAGCACCACTACCGACACCGGCTTTGCCCGTGCTAATGCCCTGTTCGGTGAAAAACTACAGGTGTTTTACTTCCCTTTCGACTTCTCGTTGACAATGCGCCGTGCTTTTAAAAGAATCCGCCCGGCAATCTGCTTGCTGATGGAACTGGAAGTCTGGCCCAACTTCGTTCAAATCGCACAGCAGTCAAAGATACCCGTTGTTATAGTCAACGGCCGAATGAGCGATAAAAGTTTTTCTGGATATAAAAAAATAAAACTATTCGCTAAAAGATTCTTTAGAAAAGTTAGTCTCGTCCTTGCCCAAACAGACGAATATGCCCAGCGTTTTAAGGGGATCGGCTGCCCTGATGAAAAAGTAATGGTTACCGGTTCGTTAAAATACGACACCGCTCAAATTACTGATAAAGTCGAAGGGACCGACACCCTTGCAGCAAAGCTGAATATCAACAACGAGAGATTATGGGTTGCAGGTGCAACCGGTAACGACGAAGAACGGATTCTGCTCGACGTTTACAAAAACCTAAAGCAGCAGGAGCAGTTCAGCGATCTGCGACTGGCGATTATACCCCGCAAACCAGAGAGATTCGATGAAGTTGCTCAACTAATAGAAAACAGTAGTTTGCCATTGATACGCTACAGCTATATAAAAAATGGAGTCACTAAGGATACTGTCAATGACCAGTCGGTTATCCTTGGAGACACGATGGGAGATCTGAGAAAATTTTACTCACTGGCAACTATAATTTTTGTGGGCCGGTCCCTCGTTCCGATGGGCGGCTCCGACATGATAGAGGCCGCGGCCTTAGGTAAATGCACTATATTCGGTCCCCACGCCTTTAATTTCAGACACACCGTCGATGTGCTTCTAAAAGACAGCGGCGCTGTCATGGTTAGAGATAAGCAGGAATTGCTCCAGACAATGCAGAAATGCCTCAAGGAAACTAACTACGCTAAACTAATAGCCAAGAATGGCCGAGAGGTAATCAGGAAAAATCAGGGCGCCACCGTAAAAACCATACAACAAATCGTAAAACTCCTGAGCACGACCTGATAAAACGCTCCGTCAAACAATCAGCTTCTCAGCTTTCCAGCTACTGCTTCGATATGTGCCGGGGTGGTTCCGCAACAGCCGCCAATGATGTTAACGCCGGCTGAATGTATCTTATTCACTG
>CAYSLN010000025.1:0-6196 GCA_964431825.1 uncultured Pirellulales bacterium
ATTGCCGAGGGACAGATATGGGAGGCCTCGATGACAGCAGCTTTTTATAAGCTGGACAACCTCGTGGCCATTCTGGATAAAAATCTTGTCCAGGCAACCGGCCCTATTGTCGAGCGTTACGATACCAATCCACATGGTGAAAAATGGAAGGCATTCGGCTGGCACGTGTTGGAAATCGATGGACACAGCATCGAGCAGATAGCTGATGCGCTGGACAAAGCCGATGAAGTGAAAGGCCAGCCAGTGATGATTGTCGCTAATACCGTGAAAAGCAAAGGTGTGCCTTTCGCCGAAGGTAAAGCAGAATTCCACCATGGAATAATGACACAAGAGCAGCACGAAACAGCACGTCAATTATTCAAGGATGACTGTAAATGAATATGCAAAATTGCAGAGTGGTATATGGCGAAACGCTTGTAGAGCTGGGCAGAGAAAACGAGCGAATCGTTGCATTGGATGCCGACCTCAGCAAATCCACTATGACCCGTCTTTTCGAGCAGCAATTCCCTGAGCGATACTTTGAAATGGGTATCGGGGAGCAGAATATGGTATCTACCGCGGTCGGTTTGGCTCTCTGCGGAAAGATTGCGTTTGTAAATTCTTTCGCCGTCTTCGCCGTCGGGCGGCCTTATGACCAGATTCGCGTAAGCGTTTGCATCGGTAAGGTAAACGTTAAGATTATAGGTTCGAGCTGCGGGATTTCGGATTTTGGTGATGGCGCAACTCATCAGGGCATCGAAGACATTGCTATTATGCGAGCGATACCGAATATGACCGTTCTGTCTCCCGTTGACGGCATAGAGACAAGAAAGATGGTACGAGTGGCTGTCGAGCACGAAGGCCCTGTATATATTCGCATTCCTCGTAACGAAGTTCCGGATGTTTCCGGAGAAAATCAGCAATTCATAATTGGCAAACCCTCTGTAATACGGCAGGGGTCGGATGTCACGGTCTTCGCCCACGGCTATATGGTCTATAAGGCCCTCAAAGCCGCTGATACACTGCAAGAGCAGGGCATATCCTTGCGGGTTGTTAATGTCAGCACTTTGAAACCACTCGATGAACAAGCCATTAAAGAATTGGCCGGTGATGTAAAAGCAGTTGTAACAGTCGAGGAGCACACGATAATTGGCGGTCTTGCAAGTGCTGTAGCTTATGTAATGAGAGGCCGGGCCATACCAATGGAGGCCGTCGCCATACAGGATTGCTTTGGCCAGTCAGCGCTGAGCTATGAAGAGCTGCTGGAACATTATGGCCTCACTGATACGGCGATTGTAAAAGCGGTAAAAAAGGTTTTAGCATAGTCAAATGAAAACGATGAAGGCAGTAGTCAAGTATGAGAACAAGCCGCATGCGACGGAATTGCGGGAAGTGCCGATTCCGGAAATCGGTGAGAGTGACGTATTGGTGGAAGTAGCATACGTCGGCATCTGCGGAACTGATCCGCACATGCATACGGGCGCTGTGAAGTTCGATTTTAACTGTCCTTTTATTTTAGGACACGAATTCGCAGGCACAATTGTCAAAGCCGGTAAACAAGTAACCGAATTCAAAGTTGCAGACCGCGTTACCTCTGAAACCCACGCGGACTACTGCGGCCATTGTGCTCTCTGCCGAACGAACAATTATCACATCTGCAGAGAACGAAAAGGATTTGGCTTTCATCTTGATGGTGCATTTACTAAATATGTCAAAGTCCCGGGCAGAATCCTGCACAGGGTCCCGGACAACGTCTCTCTAAAAGCGGCATCACTAACCGAGCCGTTATGCGTGGCCTATAAGTCGGTTGTATGCAATAGCACCGTCAATCCCGGCGATATGGTAGTTGTAATCGGGCCGGGGCCGATTGGATTATTATGTATGAAGATGGCGCAATTCTCTGGAGCAAGCCAAATCATCGCCATCGGCACAAAAGGTGACGATAATCGGCTGGAATTGGCTAAGTCCTTCGGTGCTACAATGACTATCAACAGTAGCAAGCAGGACCCCTTGCCGAAAATAATGTTTCTGGTTGACGGTTACGGCGCGGATTTAATCGTAGATACCGCCGGTCCTGCCGAAACATTGAAATTATCGATGGATGCCATACGCCCGAACGGCCAGATTACAAAGATTGGCTGGGGGCCGAAACCGGTAAACTTCAGCCTTGACCCACTGATTGCCAAATCCGTCACCTTAAGGGGACATTTCAGCCATACCTGGGACGTCTGGGAAAAATGTCTGACAATGATGGGCAAAGGTCAAATTGACCTGGAGCTTTTGATTACGCACGAGCTTCCTATTGACAAATGGCAGCAGGCATTTGAGCTGGTAGAAAAAAAAGAAGCGGTTAAAGTGGTTTTGGTCCCGATTGACTAAAGTTTCATTATGAATTTTATAGGATAAAGAAAATGAAAAAAATAGGTTTTATTGGATTGGGAATAATGGGCAAGCCCATGTCTATGAATCTGATTAAAGCTGGTTACACCCTGACGGTTTATGATATCAGGCCCGAGCCGGTCAAAGAGGTAGTAGCCGCCGGTGCCAAACAAGGCAAGTCCAGTAGTGACGTCGCTGCACAAAGTGAAGTTGTAATCACAATGCTGCCCAATTCGCCTGATGTGAAAAAGGCTGTGCTCGGAGAAAACGGAGTCTTGGAGGGAGCAAAAGCGGGCTTGATTTTGATTGATATGAGCTCGATTGCCCCATTAGTCGCCAAAGAAGTCGCCACAGAAGCCCAGGCCAAAGGAGTTGAAATGCTCGATGCACCCGTCAGCGGCGGTGAGCCGAAGGCCAAGGACGGGACAGTTTCAATTATGGTTGGCGGTAGAAAAGAAATCTTCGAAAAGGTTGAGGATATCCTCAAGGTTATGGGTGCTTCTGCCATTTTGGTTGGCGATATCGGCAGCGGTAACACAACCAAGCTTGCAAATCAGATAATCGTAGCATTGAATATTGCCGCGATGTCCGAGGCGATGGTCCTGGCAACAAAGGCTGGTGTAGACCCAGAAAAGGTCTACAATGCCATCCGTGGCGGACTGGCCGGTAGCACCGTCCTCGATGCCAAAGTTCCTTTGGCCTTGGATGGTAATTTTAAGCCCGGCTTTAGAATTGAGCTGCATATCAAGGATTTGGCAAATGCTCTGGACACTGCCCACGAGATTGGTGTGCCCGTACCTTTAGCAAGTGGCGTAATGGAGATTATGCAGGCGCTCAAGGTCGATGGAAAAGCGGGCGATGACCACGGGGGTATTATCCAGTTCTACGAGAAGTTAGCCGCAGTAAAGGTTAGACGTCAAAAAAGATAAAGTACCAATGAAGCTAAATAATCTTTAGTGAAAGGTCTCTTTCCGTGTTTCTTATTATACTTCTGCTTATAAGTGTGCTTTTTATTGTCATCTCGACAAGCAAATTCCACCTTCACCCTTTTCTTGCCCTTTTGTTTACTGCCGTTGGTTTTGGCTTGTGTGCGCAGATGCCGCTTCCCGAAATTGTTAAATCAATCAATGGCGGATTTGGCGGGACTATTGGAAGCATTGGAATCGTAATCATCGCCGGTGTTATTATTGGAACGTTTCTCGAGCATTCAGGCGGAGCCTTTGCAATAGCAGAAAGAATCCTGAAAGTTATCGGTGAAAAGCATGTGCCTTTGGCAATGTCTATCATTGGCTATTTTGTTTCCATACCGGTTTTCGCAGATTCCGGCTTTGTTATCCTCACGCCTTTAAATAAAGCACTTGCCAAGAGAACTAAAATTTCCCTCGTAGGACCTGCAATAGCTTTAGCAGTCGGCCTGACTGCTACTCACTGCCTGGTTCCTCCGACACCGGGACCTATCGCTGCTGCCGGCATACTCGATGCCGATCTCGGACTGGTTGTCTTTTTGGGCTTAATTGTCAGCGCACTTGCCCTTGTGGTCGGCTGGCTGTTCGCTACGAAATTCGCCTCGAAAATTTATATAGACCCCAATCCCGAACTCTCGCAGGCCGATGTAGATGCAAAACTCAAAGAAGCTCCGTCTGCCTTCAAGGCATTTACTCCGATTATTGTACCGATTATTTTGATTGTGATTAAATCCGTTTCTGATTTTCCGACGCACCCCTTTGGCGAGGGTCATTTTAAAAATATTGTAGGCTTTATAGGGGAACCGGTCATCGCATTACTCATCGGTGTTTTCTTAGCCTTTCGTCTTCCGAAGAAGCTCGATATGCAGATGCTATCTACTACCGGCTGGGTCGGAAAAGCTATGTTAAATGCAGCTTTGATAATTATGATTACAGGGGCCGGTGGTGCCTTCGGAATGGTCCTGCGCAATTCTCCCATTGCCGATGTGATTGGCGATTCTCTTTCGCAGGCCAACCTGGGCATCTGGTTACCGTTTATCATCGCCGCAGCCATAAAAAGTGCGCAGGGCTCTTCGACTGTTGCACTGATTACGACCGCTTCTTTAATGGCTCCGTTAATGGCATCTTTAGGTTTTGAGACAGGAGTTGCCAAGGCCTTGGTTGTATTATCAGTAGGTGCCGGTTCAATGGTTGTTTCTCACGCAAATGACAGCCTTTACTGGGTCGTTACACAAATGACCGGAATGGATGTCAAAACCGGTTATAAAACCCATACCCTTGCAACTTTAATCATAGGTGTTACTTCGATTCTTACCATTTGGGTCATCAGTTTAATTGCTTTATAGTGTACCGGCGTATGGTTTGCTTCGAAATAAAGAATCTTTTCATGAAACAATTGCTCTTAATCAAAATCGTTATCTTACTGCCCTTCGTATTTGCCGGACAGGCCCTTTTTGCACAGCAGCCTAATCTTCCTGATAACTATCCTCCCGGGCTTTATGATGAATCAAAGGTGCCTGAGTACAACCTGCCCGACCCACTGGTTATGCTCAATGGTGAAAAGGTTAGGGACGTCGATGACTGGAAGGAAAAGCGCCGACCGGAGATTCTTAAGCTCTTTGAAACCCACGTTTATGGTCGGACAATGATCGGCCAGCCCAAGGAAATGAACTGGAAAGTATCAACAGAAAATCGTAAAGCGATGGGTAGTACAGCCATTACCAAGAGCGTGATTATCTACTTCACAAGCAAAACAGACGGACCGAAGATGAACTTGAATATCACTCTCCCGGCCAACGCAGGCAAGCCGGTACCGGTTTTTCTGATGCCGGGGTACGGTCACAACCAATCGATACTTCTGGGCCGGGGTTACGGACTGGTCAGCTTCAATCCCTGGGATGTCGAGCCCGACACAAGACAAGGCTCGTATGCGAAGAGCATCCGTAAGGTCTTTGCGCAGCCGGGACAGACCCGGCCGGGACCGGACGAATGGGGTGCCATCGGCGCCTGGGCCTGGGCTATGAGCCGGGCAATGGATTACATTGTTACCGACCCGGACATCGATGCTGCTAAGGTCTGCATCATGGGATTTTCGCGTTATGGCAAGGTCGCTATGTGGGCGGGGGCTCAGGACGAGCGTTTCGCCATTGTGTTCTCAGGCGAATCAGGATGTGGCGGTGCTGTCATCGTCCGTCGCGGGTATGGCGAAACCGTCAAATCAATCAATGGTTATGCTCCGCACTGGTTCAACGACAATTTCAAGAGCTATGGCAATCGTGTAAACGAACTGCCTGTCGACTGGCACATGCTTGTAGCTTTAATGGCTCCGCGGCCGGTGTACATAGCGACGGCCGAGGAGGATTATTGGGGTGACCCGCGCGGCTCGTTCCTTTCCGGGAAATACGCTGAGCCTGTTTACAAGTTGTTTGGCAAGGTCGGACTCGGCGTAAATGATATGTCGCCCGTTGAAACTCCCGTGGGTGAGACCATCGGTTATCACAACCGCAAGGGCGGACACGGCGTCAACAACTATGACTGGGGGCAGTTCCTGAACTTCGCAGACCGACACTTTGGCATTGTCAAGGTTGGAAAGTAATCGCCTTATTGAAAAAATTGGAAGAGTTGAATTAAGGGAGAGTTTATCATGCCAGAGATTTTTATGATTATTTACTTTGTGGCCGTAATCTCTATAGTAATTTATATGATACGGTTGTTTATACGTCTTGTTAAGGCCGTGGAGAAAATAGCTAACTTGGTAGAGGGCTCCTGCAAGAGCGAGGCTTCTCAAACAGATTGAAATTCTAAATCCTAATCTCTAAATCCTAAACAAATTCGAATTATCAAAATACTAAATTCGAAACGTGTTAGTCGCT
>CAYSLN010000025.1:6296-16877 GCA_964431825.1 uncultured Pirellulales bacterium
AATCCTAAACAAATTCGAATTATCAAAATACTAAATTCGAAACGTGTTAGTCGCTTGTCACTCGCTAGAGGAGAACAAATCATAGAATAGAAGGTAGAAAGTAATTAAGTATTTAAGCAATTACTTAAGTGCTATTTTAATACTAATGATTTGGAGGACAAGTCCTTGGCTGAAAGATTGTATGGAGCAGATGTAATATTTAGTCACTGTCGATTGACTCATCAATTTCGCCGTTGGGCAGCATATTGTCAGGATGAAAAATGCCATTTTCTTCCGATTGGTATCTTTTGCAGTTTTGCCAATTAGTGGCAGAACTACAATAATTAAGTTCCCAGGTTTTGTCCAGTTTGCCTTGTTTTTCAAATCTTCTTAGCGGACACACATTGTACCATTTACATGCCATAAGATATCCTAAAAACGGGTTTCGCAAATTTAGCGGTCGCCAGATTTGCTTTTGTTCATTCCCTGAACCTTATTTGTCAACCAGCCAATTCTTACATTTTTATTTGGATTTAAGCCGGGAACATAAGGTTTGATATCCAAAACCGGAGTACCATCGGCCATATCCACACATGATATATGTAAAACGTTTTTATCAATACGCTCGAGGCGAACAACAGATATGCCAATAGGGTTAGGCCTATAGGGGCTACGTGTAGCAAAAACGCCATGCTCTTTGCCGTCCCACGGAGGATGGGCTTTAAGGCGTGGGTTTTTGACCAAGTGCAGGTGAAAGATTACAACAATATGGCTAAAACCATCCAGGTCTTTGAGGCCTTCGGCAAACTCATCAAATATTTCTATCGTTCCTTTTATATCTGGAGCACCCACAGCCTGTCGGGGGATGCCAACATTGCTCCTAAACGGTGAAGAAATTAATCCGATTGGTTGATATTTTATAGCTTTCATCACATATCCTTATTGAATTCGTTTTAAGCCATTGATTGCCGCCACAAGAATAGTGCGACAGGTGGTTTGTACAAAATAATAACATTGTTTTTGTCATATTTCAATGCAAAGCTAGTATCTCGTATCTGGTATCTTGCTGGTTGAGTTCGGCGAAGCCGGGGGTAGTTTAAGTAGATTCCGAACGGTTCGACAGGCTCACCGCAAAGGCCGGAGGCAGCACAAGCAAGTTTTATAACTCTCTCGCCCTCGGTTATTCAGCGAAGGAATCCCAAAGCGGGCTGGCGAGGCACGCGCAATTGGCCCCCGACTACGACATTCGAGGGCAGGCTCCGCCTTTCGCCAATTGACTTGGAGTTTTCAAGCCCAGTAAAAATTGAAAAGAAAGCAAAGGTCAAAAAGTTACAGGGCAAAATGTCAAGTAAGGTGGTGACTATTACAAATAGAAGTAAAATTAGTTTTATATTTTTTTATCACCAGATACCCTTCTCATGAATGTCGGCCCGACGCTTGCCTGTGGACTGACAGGTAATGTGCTTGTCGGGATAGACAAGAACGCAGGGCCAACCATACAAGGATGTTGACATATTATCTCAGGTAGATATACTAAATTGCTAACAAAAAGTGAGGTATATTATTATGTTGGGGATAAAGATGAGTGCGTGGGGTTGGATCATCTTTGGTGCAATAGCCATGACCATAGGCGGAATAATGATTGGGTATGGGTGGCATATTATGCCAAAAAAGAGCAATTTGGTAGAAAATAGAAAACAAAAGATAAAAGAAACAGATGCCAAACAGATAAAAACCAAAACACTTCATGATTTATTTCTTGAGGACTTTGATAAAACCAAGATGCTTGGGGAGTATCATCTAACAAAAAAAGATAAGGTTGTCTACACAGTGGAGTATATCATTTGGTGCGATTTTGACTCAAAGACTAAATATCTTAGTGTTTTCCTCCCAAAGTCGGATTATACTTTCAATGCTTGTCAATTTCTTCTAACAAAGTACTATGATATTCTGGATGGCAACATTAGATCGTTGATGGAGGGAATGGTAGTCCAATTTCCCGGAGAGAGATCAGAAGCTTTTGACGAACTTAAATTTTCCGGCCGCATTTATATCTACCATGAAACTTATTTGCTTCCGGATC
The DNA here is from genome assembly GCA_964431825.1 of uncultured Pirellulales bacterium. Lineage (GTDB taxonomy): Bacteria > Planctomycetota > Phycisphaerae > Sedimentisphaerales > Anaerobacaceae > CAYSLN01. The sequence continues at coordinate 8,359 of CAYSLN010000025.1, forward strand.
AGATAGATCCTTTGATGAAAGAATATAAAAATAAAAACTTGTCTCCACTGTTCAGAGGACGTGATTACTTGATAATGAGAAATAGTCCATTATACAAGAAATAATCAAATAACAAGGCGTTCAACACACGTGACTTACCAGTCAATGGGCTTTGGTTGGAGCTTATTCAGTAAGGTATAATCATTGTTGGAAATCGAGCCCCGAAGAGATAGTTTCACGTCTCATGGGGCAGGTGTAGGAGGTAAAACATGAAGAAAGTTAGTTTGGTAGTTTTGTTGGGATGCGTGTTTTTGGAGAGTGGATGCGTTAGTACTGATTCAGCCGGGGGGCTGGTGGTATATATCATTGACACGATTGGGGGACGACGGCACATTGTTTCGGCGGAAGTAGGAGAAGATGGCATGTTCGCCAACAGCAGGTCGAAAGGTAAAATGACCCAGACGATTTCAGGAGAAGTGACGGAGTCGGGTGATAAGTACATAGTGGCAATAGACTACAATTGCATAAGGACTGACAGGCCTGGAACAAGGCAGTTGAGGACAAGGGTGCTACTGGAAGAAGGACAATTGTTTGAACTTGGTGGTATGGATAAGGACATTACACGGATTAAGATAGAGAAATGAGAAGACGGAGGGGAAAATAAATCCTAAATACTAATCTCTAAATCCTAAACAAATCCTAATATCCAAAATTTGAAACAAATATGTCACTCGGGAAGAAGGGAGACTGGATTCCTGCCTTCGCAGGAATGACAGGAAGAGATAGCCGCGTCGGCCTTCGGCTTCCCTAAGGGACAAACTCCTCACAACGACAGGGGGAGGTCCATCAGGGCAATCACACAGGATTGCCCCTACGTTTAGTTTGTGGTTCCTGGTTTAATGTTGTCAGATTGGGTATTGTTGCGTATAATTGTATGCAGTATTTAAACTCAGTTTATAATTTTTTCGGGGAAAAAATGGATACTTACAAACTTCTCTTCAACAGCACGTTGTTTATAAAGCTATTTTTGATGGCAACTATTTTATTTTCCGGCTGTAACCAAGCCCATTATACCGGTGACAGTCTAAAGCTAAATGATCTCGAATACTTTGAAAAACCCGGTCTAAATGTTTTAGTTTTTAGCAACCAATACACAGGTTTATTTTTTGATGAAAAAACCTCAGGTATTGAACTAATCCATCATGGAGTGCGAACAGCTACGGGCGGTGCGGTAAGACTCAATACAACCCCGGAACAGTGGGATCAGATACCGACGGTGGTTGAACGAAAAGTGGATAAAGAGAAAAACAGTATCGAGGTTTTACTGCAATACGAAAAATTTAATTTTAATTCCAGAGTTGCAGTTGCAGCAAAAAATGGAGGGATATTAATCAGTGTTTATCTTGACACTCCCCTGCCCAAACGGCTTGAAGGACATACTGGCTTCAACCTTGAATTCTTACCCGCTTCATATTTTGAAAAAACATATATGATAGATGATAGAACCGGTATATTCCCACTATACCCGTCCGGACCAATGGAAGTTAAACCTGCTGATACTAAAATCCCTCAGTTTGCCGGTCATTCAACATTTGATGATCGGGGTCGGTCTGAATATATAGAGCCTAAGCCTATTGCCACAGGCAAAATTCTTGTAATGGCACCGGAAGATCCTGAACGCCTTATTAAAATTAATTCTCTTACTGGTGAACTCATGTTGTTCGACGGTCGTAACCTCGCACAAAACGGGTGGTACGTAGTACGCAGTCTTATTCCGGCCGGCAGACGTGGCAAAGTTGTCGAGTGGTTCCTTACTGGCAATACGATTGAAAACTGGACACGGCCTCCAATGATTGCTCATTCGCAGCTTGGGTATCATCCCAATCAAAAGAAAGTTGCGGTTATAGAACTCGATAAAAACGATACACCTCTAACAACGGCTCGCCTGCTGAAAGTGACAGAAAGCGGCAAGACGGTTGAAGCCTACAAGAGTGAGTTAGTAACATGGGGCGACTATTTGAGATATCACTATGTGACATTCGATTTTACATCTGTCAAGGACAGCGGCCTGTATGTGATTGAATATGGTAATATACGCACCAAGGCATTCCAGATTGCCAAGGATATTTATGAAAACGCCTGGCATCCAACCCTTGATGTGTTTTTCCCCGTTCAAATGGACCATATGTTTGTGAACGAGGCTTATCGCGTATGGCATGGCGCGGCCCATCTTGATGATGCGTTGCAGGCGCCGGTGAATCATCAGCATTTTGATATGTATGCTCAGGGACCCACGACGGACACGAAATATAAGCCGGGCGAGCACATACCCGGATTGAATGTCGGGGGCTGGTTTGATGCCGGTGATTACGATATTCGTACTCCGACGCAACATCACGTAGTGTCAAATCTGGTTCAAGTCTGGGAAACATTCAAGCCCAAGAGGGATGAGACTACTATCGATCAGAAAAGACGCTATGTGGATATTCACCATCCTGATGGTAAGCCTGACATACTACAGCAGATTGAGCATGGTGCTCTTGGTTTGTTAGCTCAGCACAAAGCTGTTGGTCACGCCGTTAACGGCATCATCGTACCCCACCTTTCACAATATACACATCTTGGCGATGGATTAACTATGACCGACAATCTGATTTATGATCCTAATATGGCTGAAGACGAATCAGATGGATTCAGAAGCGGTGTTTTCGATGACAGATGGGCGTTTACGAATAAATCTACGCCGTTAAATTATGGTTCGATTGCAGCACTGGCAGCAGCCAGCAGAGCTTTACGCGGATACAACGATAAGCTGGCGGACGAATGTCTGGCTATGGCTAAAAAGGTGTGGGACGAAGAACAAAGTCATGACCCTAATCTGTATCGGCGTGGCAACACCACAGGAAGGCGACTGGGATCGGCAAAATTCAATGCGGCTGTGGAGCTTTTAATCTGTACGAAAGAAGAAAAATTTTCCGATGCAATAAATGAGCTGTTACCGAGTATTGAGAGGGGATTTGCTTTTTTCGCAGGCTTAGCTGTACGTGCAATGCCCTATATGGACGAGGCCTATGCGGAAAAGATAGAGGCTTTGGTTAAAACTTATCATGAAAGGCTTGGCAGGATTTCTGAAGATAATCCTTTTGGTATCAGAATGCGCAGGGGAGGATGGGGTGGAGCCGGTGGAGCCATTGGTTTTGGTATGACGAATTATATCCTGTACAAGGCTTTTCCGGAAATCATTGATCCTGAGTATGTCTTTGCGGGATTGAATTTTGTATACGGCTGTCATTCCTGCTCAAATATTTCATTCGTTTCAGGGGTGGGGACACATTCGAAGCGAGTGGCCTATGGAAATAATCGAGCTGACTATTCTTTCATTGCCGGAGGTATCGTGCCCGGCGTGCTTATTTTAAAACCTGATTTCCCTGAAAACAAAGAGGACTGGCCTTTCCTGTGGGGAGAGAATGAATATGTTATCAGTTTAGGTGCCAGTTATATATTTGCCGTAAATGCTGTAAACGATTTACTGAACCAAACCGAGTAAAACACAAAAACTCAGCTTTTCTACAAAGCTGAATTAAGAATTTAGAAAGGGGAATGTGGATTTGACGAGAGTTTATGGAGGGGTTATAATCATTTCTCGTGGGGGTAAATAAATAAAAGGTGTCAGGAATGTGTATGAGGGTCAAAATGAAGAATCGAAATTTTAAATATTTAGTAAATATCTCATTAGTTCTTTTAGCAGTTGTGGCGGTTTGGTGTGTGGCGGGAGAGCAAAAGGGAGAGCTGTCTGGTTATTTGATTACGGCCGTGCCGTTTACGGAAGTGACGTTAACGGATGATTTCTGGATAAGGCGCATCGAGACCAACAGGAGTGTTACGATTCCGTTCGGTTTTAATAAGTGTGAAGAAGAAGGCAGGATAAGGAATTTTGCCAAGGCAGGTGGATTGTTAGAAGGAGAATACGAAGGGGAGATGCCTTTTGACGATACAGATGTTTACAAGATAATTGAGGGGGCTTCGTATTCTTTGAGCATCCGTCCGGATGGAGAATTAGACAAGTATATGGATAGTATCATCGAAAAGATAGCCGCAGCTCAAGAAGATGACGGGTATCTGTGCACGTGGAAGACGTTAAATCCTGAATCGACTCCGGCGCCGTGGGTGAGGCCGGGGCCGCGATGGTATAATCTGGCGGCGAGCCATGAGCTATACAATGCAGGGCATATGTATGAGGCGGCTTACGCTCATTATAAGGCCACGGGAAAGAGGAATTTCCTAGATGTGGCTTTGAAGAATGCAGACTTGATTGACAAGACATTCGGGCCGGGTAAGAAGATGGATGTTCCCGGACATCAGATTATTGAGACGGGGCTGATAAAGTTATATCGGGCGACGGGAGACAGGAAGTATCTTGATTTGGCAAAATTCTTTTTGGACCAGAGGGGTAACGCCGAAGGTCATAAGCTTTATGGTTCGTACAACCAGGACCATAAACCAGTGGTTGAGCAGGATGAGGCGGTTGGGCATGCGGTGCGTGCGGTTTATATGTATGCAGCGATGACGGATATTGCGGGGATTATGAATGATGAGGCTTACCGGAATGCGGTTGAGAAAATCTGGGAGAATGTGGTTGCGAAGAAATTGTATATTACGGGGGGTGTAGGTGCGCGGCATAAGGGGGAATCGTTCGGTGATAATTATGAGCTGCCGAACCTGAGGTCTTATAATGAGACGTGCGCGGCGATTGGAAATATTTACTGGAACCATCGGATGTTTTTGCTTAGCGGTGATGCCAAGTACATCGATGTTCTGGAACGGACGCTTTATAATGGTATGATTTCGGGGGTTTCGTTGAGCGGTAATTTGTTTTTCTATCCGAATTGCTTAGAATCGGACGGGAAATACAAGTTTAACAGGGGGACGTTGACTCGGCAGCCGTGGTTTGACTGTTCCTGCTGTCCATCGAACGTGATTCGTTTTATCCCTTCGGTTCCCGACTATATCTATGCTCATCGGGACGATTCATTGTATGTGAATCTCTTTATTGCAAGTAAGGCCAACGTCGAGATGAGTAAAACGAACGTTGAGATTAGTCAGGTGACTGATTATCCGTGGGACGGGACGGTGATTATAAAGGTTAATCCGAAAACCAAGAAGAGGTTTGCGGTTAATGTTAGAATGCCCGGGTGGGCGACAGAGAAGCCTGTGCCAAGTGATTTATATCATTATTTGAAAAAGAGACAGGAAAAAGTCACGCTGACATTAAACGCAGGGTCAGTCAATGTGGAGATGAATAAGGGATATGCTGTGATCGAGCGAGAATGGTCAGAGGGGGATGTTATCGAACTTAATATACCGATGCCGATACGTCGGGTTGTTGCCAATGAGAAGGTTAAAGACGACCTTAATAAAGTGGCTCTGGTTCGCGGGCCGCTTGTATACTGTGCCGAGTGGATTGATAATGATGCGAAAGTGCTGGATATGGTGATTCCTGATGATGCTGAATTTCAGGTTGAAAACAGAAAAGATTTATTGGGTGGTGTTAAGGTAATTATGGGGGACGTGTTAGGTGAGGCCGGTAGCAAGAGGAAATTATTGGCTATTCCTTATTATGCGTGGTCACATCGCGGGCCGGGAGAGATGGCAGTTTGGTTGCCGAGAAAAGTTGTATTTGCTGAAACAAAAACAGAAATTCGAATATAGATCTGTCTTCGGCCGATGTATGGGGAGATTAGAACATGAACAATTCCTCCTGGTTTTCACAAATTTCGTTCTCACAACGGGTTTGGTTGTTCGGAACAGTCATCGTTATGCTGGCTATTGTAATTTTCGGTATCTTGATGAGTCCGGTCATTGAAGCAGAGAAATCTGTTAACTTCAGCATTGATATGACAATTCAGCAAGTTGCCCCCCAACTAGACGTCACCGGCAAAGGCCTTGCTCGTGAACTTGGACTGCCGCTTGATGTTTCCAAACAAAAACCTCTCAAATTATTAGGTGTTACACAAGAGAAACTGGAGCATGCTACGGAACACATTCTTTCGCATGGTGATGCTACGCTCAAGTACTATGTTTATGCAGCATTAGTGCTCGGAGGTCTTGTTTTTCTGGTTAGGCTGGGGCGTCCAGACGAGTCCGATGTCAAAAACAGGCGCGGTTGGTATCCACGGAGTCCGTATATTCTTTCTCTACTAATTTCTGTAATAGTTGCCGGGTTTCTATTAGGAAAATCACCCAACCCCATGGAGGCGGCAGTCAAGCTCTTTAAATCGATGGTGGGACTGTATCCTGATCCAATGGCTAAAGTAATTGCTTTTGTTTTCTTCATTGTGTTAGCCATTGCCGGTAATAAGATTATTTGTGGGTGGGCCTGCCCTTTTGGTAGTTTGCAAGAACTTATCTACTCCATACCGATTCTGCGAAAAATCAAAAAAAGAAAACTTCCATTTATATTCACAAACACAATCCGTGGATGTATTTTTATTGCTATGCTTCTTTTCCTTTTTGGAATTATTGGAGGACGTGAGGGACTTGTAATTTACCACTATGTTAATCCCTTTAACCTATTTAATCTTGATTTCGAAACATTGAGTATTCTGCTGACAGTAATCATTGTCTTGTTGTTGTCGTTTTTTACCTATCGTCCATTTTGTCAGTTCATTTGTCCTTTTGGATTTGTTTCGTGGATAGCTGAGCGATTCAGCCTCTTTCGAGTTCGAGTTGATAAAGATAAATGTACACAATGCGGGGCCTGTATAAAGGCATGTCCTCTGGAAGCTGCAAAGGGACGGGTTTACAGAAAAAGACTGCCGGCAGATTGTTTCAGCTGTGCGCGTTGCCTGAATGTTTGCCCAACTGATGCCATTAAATATAGTTCTATCTTTAAGAAAGGTATAACAGGTCGGTCCACCTGATATTTTTGCGTTGCGGGCAGACCTTGTAAGTTCTTGTGTGGCAAGGAGATGGGGTTGTTTGTGTGGTTGTGGTGATCGGCGTAGAAAATTATTTAAAAATACTGATTTTATTTGACAACAAAATCAGTTTGTGGTAGTATTAATAGTAGAGATGGATCGGTAGGTCTAAAGAGCCTATTATAATTTAGTACGCTATCATATTTCGTTTCTAATTCATTTCTTTAGCCTACCTGCAAAAGTGAAGTTTCTTTTAAAATTTAGCTTATTTTATGAGCCGAGAGGAGCTTTGCGCATGTAGAAGAGGTCGTGCCGATACGAGAGAAAGATTCGGGCAGGACTGGAAAGTTTATCATAATCTGAATAGCAATTATTTTCCATTTCCTTTTCATACTTTCAGCCTGCCAGCGAGGTGAGCCGGATTGGCGCTTACCACTTTAGCTGAGCATGAGTTCCGGGATTTAGAGCGAGACGAATTGCGCAAACCTTATCGGCGGACAAGGTTTTTGGACTCCTAACCGGCCGTTCTCAGGCAGAAAAAAGTTAACAAATGAGATTTGCAGGATGGACAGTAGTTGATGCTTTTTTTGTATGGACTGTCATTTTGCGAGCCGTCTGTGCCGGTACAAAATAGGCTGTAAGCAGTAAATTGTATTTATTTATCAGAATATAGTGAAAGCGAGCCTGGGAACGGCCGGACCTGCTAATCTCGGAAATTGGAAAGGAGACATAAAATGAAACGGAAAGGTTTTACACTGGTTGAGCTATTGGTCGTGATCGCGATCATAGCTCTGTTGATGGGCATTCTGATGCCTGCCCTGGCGAGGGTGAGGCAGCTTGCCTTTCGAATGGTTTGTGGGACGAACCTGTCCGGCATCGGCAAGGCAATGCTGATTTACGCCAACGACTACGACGATGAGTTCCCGCGTGCAGGTGGTAAAGCAGTACCCCAATGGGCTAAGGCCTTAGGTAACTGGACTGCCTCTAATCGGCGTGATGCTTATAGTATAAGCGGCACCAACAGCATGGTAACTGTTAGTTCCAGTCTATATCTTCTGGTGAAGTATGCTGAGGTCACACCCAAGTCGTTTCTCTGTAAGAGTGATTCTGTCGCCAAGGAGTTTAAGCTTTCCGATTATCCGGCTGTTGGCAACATGGAACTTATTGATGTTTGGGATTTCGGTGGCGATGAAACTACGGACGGTCCATCAGGACATTGTAGCTATGCCTATCATGTGCCTGCGGGTACAGCGGCTTTGAGTACATCGAGCGATTCGGGTATGGCAGTAGCAGGCGACCGCAATCCATGGCAGAACCCACCCAGTGGAAAGGCTAAAGCGTTTCCAGGAATCTTTGACCCTGAGGGTACGACGGAGCAGCAGAAATATGGAAATGCTACAGCTCACCAGGAAGATGGGCAAAACGTGCTGTTTTTAGACAGTCATGTGAAATTTGAGAAGCGCACCTATTGTGCTATTGATGACGACAACGTTTATACTCCGTATAGTAACGGCGCTGAAGCAGAGGAGAAAAAGATTGGCAATAAGCCGTCGTTGACGCCGTATACACCACCCGGAGACAGACGAGATTCATTTCTCGTAAATAATCAGAAGGGAAGGACCT
>CAYSLN010000026.1:0-16620 GCA_964431825.1 uncultured Pirellulales bacterium
TTTCTCATAATAAAACCTTCCTTTCTTTTCTTCCTTGTCAGAGCTACACACTCCGACCTACCTTGGTTATCTTGGCTACACATCCTGCACTAACAATACCGAAAACAACTGCCAGCTCAATTTCTGAACATAGCACTCCGGCTTGCAGGAAAAGCTCGATAAATACACAATCCCTTTTCTATCTCCTCCTTTCCCGCCATTTGGCGAAAATGCGTGCCAACACACCACTAAGCACAGGTTTAATCTTTGGTGAAGATTAAAAGTAAATTATCACAAATTCCCGAAAAAATCAAGAAAAAAACAAAAAATATTTAAAAAGCCTATTTTTCGCCTTTTACGTAGACTACCACATGGTTTTGCATAAATCAAGCATAAAAGACAAAAAACCGTATGATTTTAGGACTTTAAATTCCACCTCGCCGGTTCGAACTTTGCGCCCGGAGGGCATGGTATGCCGTAAATACCCAATCTAAAAACCGTTATGCTTAAAAGCCGGTTGGAAGCTGGCATAACCGCCTTTTCAAGCTATGAGGAGGCATGTAATAACAGGAATTCAGAGCAGACTGCCCGAGGTGGGCAAAAGAACAACTGTCAGCAGGGCATTATAGTAGTAACTTGAGTAAAGATAATCACTTAGGAAAAAACAAATTGGTAAATTGCTTTTTTGGTTCTTTTTTGTATTGATACCTTGTTTTATTGTAGAAAAAATCAAATTTTTTTGTGTTTTTCCGGTTCGTATATGCAATCCTGGCCATCCTGTGTTATTTTGCGCTTATGTACAATTTTCTAAAAGGCCGGCTTGTATTTGTAAGGGTATGCCTGCTGGTAACCATGTTGGTCCTGATTGCTATCGGCATAGCCACTATTTATTCGGTGGGCAATCCTGTAGAGTCTGAACAAGCAGACCAAACAGGTGATTTGGCAAATTACTGGATAAAGCAGGTTATATTCGCTGCGGTTGCATTAGTTGGCTTTGTGGTGGTTAACCTGATTAGTTACAGGCGATTTGGGACAGTAAGCTACTGGATATATGGCCTTTTGTTGTTGCTGTTGGGTATTTTGCTGGTCAGCAGGTATATTGTGCATATTCCTTTTGTTCCGGAGATCAATGGCGCACACAGGTGGGTGAGGTTCAAAATAGCCGGCCGGCAACTTCCAGCCCTGCAACCTTCTGAGCTTTGCAAGCTGGGATACATCCTGGCCCTTGCGTGGTACCTGCGGTATCGCAGCAATTACCGAAGTTTTAATGCTCTGATAGGACCTTTTATTCTAACACTTTTGCCAATGATCCTGATTTTACTCGAGCCGGATTTGGGCACTGTATTGCTGATGATGCCGATATTGTTCACGATGCTTTTTGTAGCCGGGGCGAAAGCCAGGCATTTGTTGATTATAGTAGTTATGGCTGTGCTGGTTAGCCCTCTGCTGTGGAGACAGATGAATTCCTATCAGAGAATCAGGATAAGTTCTGTCCTGTTGCAAAATAGCTGGATTCGACAAAAGGCTGAGCAGAATCAGACTTTGGGCAGGATACTTGTGGGTACAAAATTCAGTACAAGGCAGTGGATGAATGACTGGGGTTATCATCTGATTCGCTCTAAATTCGCAGTAGCCTCCGGCGGCGCCAAAGGCTACGGCTTTCGCAGGGGACCATTTATCAAATATGATTTCCTGCCTTATAAATACAACGACTTTATATTTGCTGCCATTGCTCATCAGTGGGGCTTTTGGGGTTGCCTTGGTTTGCTGGGGCTTTATACAATTGTTATTGGCTGTGGGCTGGAAATCGCAGCGAGCAACACCGACCCGTTTGGCAGACTGCTTGCTGTAGGCATTGTTGCAATGTTTACAGTTGAAGTTATCGTTAATGTGAGTATGACTGTGGGACTGATGCCGATCACGGGATTAACTTTGCCGTTTGTGAGCTACGGCGGCTCGAGCCTGCTGGTAAGTGTGGCTGCTGTGGGATTATTAAATGATCTCGGGCGGTGCAGACCTTTCAGCGTAGCGCGAAAACCTTGAGTTGTTTCACGTGAGTAGTGGCGAGTACCGAGAAAAAGTATGGTAAAAGGCTTCAGACAAATTGCTTTGCTGACCGCAATTAGTAGAGTCTTCGGTATGGTGCGGGATATTGCCTATAGCCATTTTTTTGGTGCGAATCAGCTTCTTGATGCCTGGATTATCGCGTTTAGGATTCCCAATTTGAGCAGAAGACTTTTCGGCGAGGGCGCGGCCTCGGCCTCTTTTATCCCGGTTTACAGCGAAACACTTTATAAGAATCGTGAACAGGCAGCGAAGCTGGCTAATACGGTTGTGACAGTTTTGTTTGTGATTTTAGCCGCTTTGGTGTTAGTGGGCGAAGTTGCCATTTGGTTTTATCACGGTTTTTTTGCCAGGACGAGTGAAACCGAGCTAATACTGTCATTGAGTTCAATAATGTTGCCTTACATGTTGTTTGTATGTACGGTGGCGATGTTGGCCGGGCTGTTGAATGTTCACAGACATTTTGCTTCGCCAGCGGCGGCCCCAATAGTGTTGAACATTTTTATTATTGGGACTATTTTGTTCACCGGATGGCTGCTGAAGCTTGAAGTCAGGCAGCAGTTGTTTTACGTGGCTGTTGCGGTTCTTATCGCCGGAGTCGTGCAGATAGCGATTCAAGTTCCTTCGCTTCGTCATTCCGGTATTTCAATTCGGCCGGCATGGGAGGTGTACTCGGAGTCGTTCAAGAAGATATTACTGCTGATGGGGCCGATGATGCTGGGCCTGACGGCGACGCAGATAAATACTCTTGCCGACGACCTTATTGCATGGTGGTTTTCGGGCTCAGACGAAAAAGGGTATTTCTTTGAATTATTGGGTGCTCAGATTAAGTATCCAATGTGGAGAGGCTCGGTGTCGCATTTGTATTATGCACAGCGTCTATACCAACTGCCCTTGGGGGTCCTTGGTATATCGTTAGCCACGGCCATGTTTCCGGTAATGAGCGATGATGTTGCCAGAAAGAATTTTGCGGCGCTGCGAACAAGCATTTCAAAAGCTATACGCGGAACAATTTTTGTAGCAGTTCCAGCGACCATCGGGTTGATGATAGTAGCCAGGCCACTCATTTCGGCAGCGTTTGAGCATGGCAGGTTTACCAGCGAAGACACAGATATGGTGGTGCGAACGTTAGGCTTTTATTCTTTGGGATTGTGTGGCTATTTTGCTCAGCAGATTCTTGCCAGAGCCTTTTACTCGATGCAGGATTCAAAAGTACCGATGCGAAGTGCACTTGTGGCTGTGTTCGTGAACTTAATGCTGAATCTTGTCCTTATCTGGTTCCTTGGTCGTGCCGGACTGGCTTGTGCAACAGCGGTGTGCTCCTACCTGCAGGTTGTAATTCTTGTTGCGGTGCTTCGGAGAAGATTGGGGCATTCAATACTCGATGGATTGTTGGTTACCTTTATGAAGACACTGGCAGCGACAGCTGTTATGTGGCTGACCGGGGCCGTAATTATGACTCTTATGAAGGATTTACCGGAAGGTAGATTGTTAGATATTTTAAGACTTGCAGTAGTGGTATCCTCGGCAGTGGCTGTGTATGCATTGGCAGCAAAATTATTTCAAATCGAAGAGCTTTCTCTGCTGACGGGACATAAGCGGCGCAAGCGTGAAGCGCAGAATGGAAAATGAGAGGCCTTTGAATGTTTCCCATTTTGCGTTTTTAACTTTGTCCATCAGGCCTGATTCAACAAAAACTTGTGGTGCGTTACCGGGAAACGACATATTTTCACGGATGCAATAAGGTGGTTTGGGGGATTATTGATATTGTGGGGTTTGGGTACATTATCTTTGCCGGTCCTCTGGGAAAGTGCTTGGTCTCGGTTAAGCAGGAATTGAGATGAAAGGCTCTGGGACACAAAGCCGACCAAGGTGGGTGGCTTTAACTACCAAACAAGGCAGCTGGGCCGGGCGAAAATAACCAGATTTGGCGACAATTATATCTAAAGCACATACGACAATTACCCGAAATGTGTTATTGCAAGGTTTTTATGGGTATTTTTGGCGTGCTTAGGGAGAAACGCATGCTTAAGGATAGGTATTTCTTAGTATTGGCGTTTTTGGCAGTAATTTGCAGTTCTTTGCCGACCTGGGCTCAGAGTGTAACCACAGAGCCATTGATAAATTCCGCGAATGTTGTGAGGACCAAGTTGCTGTTTTCATCTTCTGTTGGCCGAAGGTTTTATGAAATAGCGCATGAACTGGCTGTCTCAGAAGATATTACCGGACCTGAAACTGAACAGGCGATGATATTTTTGAACGCCGTCAAGAGTCTGGACAACAACGCTACGTATGTTCAACCCTTACTTATTAAACTTGCCTGCAGACACTCAACTCAGGACTATTCGGAGCATGTGTATCGTTTGCTTGTGAACTATGTAGATGAATCCGCTGACCTTGAGGTTGTAAGGGAGGCAATTAAGTATTTACTTGAACGACTGAACTCACGAGAGGAGCGGGAGAATTTTCTTAAAGATATGCTGGCGCAGGTGGGTGGTAGGAATTCTGTCCTCGCATCTGAATTGAATACATTGCTCGGCCTACTTATGCTTGAGAAGACCGATTCTGAAGCTGCTACATTTTACTTTATTCGCGCCTATAACAATAACAGATATAACAGGTTGGCTTTTGCCAAGCTGGCTGAGATAGTTTCCGGACGGGTCAGGCCGACGATGTATCTTGAACATTTTAGATTGGTAGTACGCGAGAATCCTCTGGATATCGAAGCTGCGCTTGGCATTGCACAATACGCTGAACAGCTGCAACTCTATGAGATGGCCGCGGACGCCTATAAATACTGTGCCGGTTTGTTCAGCTATCTCTATTCGTCGGAAGTCCTACCACCTCGTATTTATCTTCCTTGGGCAGTGAATAATTACAATATAGAGGGAAGTCAAGGTGAGTGCCTGCGAATTGCTGAGGATGTTCGAAAGACCGGTCGATTTGATATTCTCCTGGAATCTATTGTTGGCAGAGCAGCGGTAAAGATGGGCGATGTAGAAAAGGCTGCTCGGATATACCGTTCAGCCGAGGAGAAAGCGCTGCAGTTTATAGAGCGGAGTCCCGGAAACGGTGAAGTCCCTTCGGCGACCACAGGTGGTAGCCAGCCGCAGTACGTTGGTGCTGAGCGGCTGCTTGCGTGGTTTTATTGTTTTGCCTCACCGGATGCGGCCAAAGCCCTGGACTGGGCTAATAAAGCCTACTCAAATGAACCCAATTCAACTGCAACCTCTGCTATTTTGGCTTATGCACTGGTGATGAATGGGCAGTTAGAATGGGCCAAGCCGCTTGTTAAAAACTATGAGCGTAATCAGATTGCAGAATTGGCGCTGGCCCAGATTCAACTGGCTGCGGGGCAAAACGATGTGGCGATCGAAACTCTAAAGTCCGCAATCTCTAAACATCCGGGTTCATTGGTGGCAGAGCGAGCAAAAGAAATTCTAGTTCAACAGGGCAGAGAGTATGTACCCCCGGTCGACCCTGAAGTTGTTTTAACCGTGATTAGGAATAGTTTTGGCCGGGCACTCGTTCCAGAATTTCTCACTCCGGATAAGATAATTTCAGCCCGGTTTGACATTCGCAGTGATAAGTTTTCCTACGGCAGCGAATTCAATGCAGTTGTTGCAATAATGAATAACTCTTCCGAGCCTCTTGTAATCAGCGATGATGGTTTGTTTAGAGGTAAAATCAGAGTCGATGCCAGTGTCAGTGGTGACCTTAATAAAAAAATACCCAGCTTGGTATCTCGTAATGTTCGGACTACTTTGCTTGTAGAGCCTGGCCGGGGCATCCTTACCGATGTATCGCTTTTTACAGGTGAGCTTAGGCAGATGCTGCTTTCCCACCCACAGGCATCTTTGGATATAGAATTTACGCTTTACCTCGACCCTGTAACCACTGATGAGGGTAAAGTAACCAACAGACTGGTAGATATAAAACCAGTTAAGGTGGTGGTGAAGCGCCCGGGCATCGAACTGACCGGCGAATATCTGAGAAACCGATTTAATTCAATCTCCACAGGTAAACCTAACCAAAAGATCAAAACAGCACAGCTTTTTGTAGGGCTGCTGAAGGAACAGAGCACGATGGCTGATCAGGGTACACTTTACAGATTTAAGTATGCCGACTGGATACCGGGTTTGCTGAGGTCTGGTCTGTTGCACGAGTCTGGCCTGTTACTTAACCGGGCCAATGGTGAGTGGGTAGTTAAGGTTCATACTATGGCCGAGATGCTTTCTTTGCCATTGGATCAGGAGCTGATTGATGCGGTAGCGAAGAATTTGAAAAATGCCAACTGGCCAGTTCGTATGATGGTTATTTATCTGTTAGCCAAGAGTCCCGATGCTAAATTCGGCGGAGTCCTGAACTGGGCAGCAGAAAATGATTCGAACGAGTTCGTTCGCAGTATGGCAAAGGCATTAGCTGCTGCCAAACCACAAGCCTCTGAATCGGATTATCTGCAACCAAGAGGCCAGGGGGAAGGTTTATCGCTGCTTCGGTCAAGATGACAAGTTGTGTTGTATTCCTGTCAAACCAAGACTTAGGTCAACATCGTGTTCAAAAAACAGCTATATCGAAAAAAATTGGGCTTTAATGTAAAGTAGGCTTGACATTTCAGTTTGTTTTTTTACATTACAATATAAAGCGTGCTTTACACTATATGGTTAAGCTGGCTATGAAAGAGAAAATTGTCAACCACGTAAAGGAGCATCGTACTCGGATGAACCTTACTCAGGAAGAATTGGCCAAGGCTGTCGGAGTTTCACGACAGACCATCATTTCGATTGAACGGGGACGGTATGTGCCGAGCCTGCACTTGGCACTGAAGCTTGCTGGTTTTTTCGGCTGTGGGACCGACAAATTGTTTGAAAGGAGGTAGTGTAAAATGGACGAGCGATTTATCATGCATCGTCTGCGTTCAACCCGCTGGGCTGCGATTGTAGGTGTAATTTTGATGGCCGCCTGGATGATTTACGAATTCCACTGGGAATTGTTAGTCATTATGGGTTCAATGGCTGTCACCAAGTGGGCTGTGATGTTCTATTGTCGTAAAACAGATTGAATCAAAACACTCAATTTATTAGAAGGGAGACCTGAAATGTTAGTAGAAAAAGTTGTTAATAATCTTCCGATGAGGTCCAATTTTGTGAAATTGATTATAGGTTCGGCTTTATGTGCTTTGGCAATTTCGCTTGGCTGTATTGGTGTCTCGCGATTGTTTGCACTGCCGGTAAATAATGAGATAGCCGTTGCGCTTGGCTGTATTGGTGCTGCTATTTATGGGATAAAGGTCTATCGAAAAAAGGGAGGGGCGGAGTTATTAAAAGCTTCCCGGTTTGCCACCGGCAGGCGTGAAAGAATTCGGCCGAAGGCCTTAATTTAGCACCCTTTCTGTACGAATTTCCCAGATTTATGTTGTAATAGTATAATAATTTTGTAATATGCCCTATCTTAATTGGTGGATACTGGTTTTTTGAAAGTGGAGGTACAGATGCCAGCTAAAGTAAATGAAGAAAAGTGTACTGGTTGCGAGTCCTGTGTAGCAGAATGTCCGAGTGAGGCTATAAGCATGGCTATGGGCAAGGCGTTGATCGCGGTTGACGACTGCATAGATTGTGGTGCGTGTGTTGACGCTTGTCCTGAAGAAGCAATCAGTATGGAGTAAAAATGGTTGGCCCCATCGTCTAGGTAGGTCTAGGACACCGGGTTTTCAACCCGGCAACAGGGGTTCGAATCCCCTTGGGGCTATTTTGCAGATTGTCAAATGTTCGGCGGAGCAAATTGTTGAACTCTTACACTCGCATACCGGATACGACTGCTTCAAATATCAAGGTATTGTTGACGACGCCCTGGACGCTGGTTTCGAAGCGGGTCATGCGTTTCCCGTGCCTGTATTTTTTGACATGGCCGAGTAGGTATAATCTTTGTCCCGGCTCGACGATGGAACGGAACTTCGCTGAGTCAATGCCGGAGAAGCCTATAAATCCCTCCACCTTATAAATCTGCTTTGTGAAAAAGCTCGCGAGTTGAGCAGCTGCTTCAATCATTATTACCGCGGGCATTATTGGCCGGCCAGGAATATGACCGCGAACCCAAAATTCATTCTCTGTTACATCCTTGTAGCCCAGAATGAGAAATTTTTCCTTGTTGTACCAGAGGACGCCATCGAGATGCTGCATCTCAAATCGTTGCGGATTAACTTTACTAATAGCATCTTTGTCGAAAACTAGTTTACCACCCAGGTCTATTTGCGATAAATCAAACAACAATGGTTGTGGCATTAGTAGCCTCGGTGTAGGTGTATTCTACATATTTGAAATACTAATACCCCTTGGTTTCGGCAGGCCAACTAGCCAGCAGAAACCTAGCGGAGAGGTACACATCACAGACAGCGTTTTGAGGATGCCTGAGATGATCTATGGAACTGATCTGATTTCGAGAATGCGGGTTCGGACTTCTTGAGAAGCCTGCTTGATTTTCTGCATTTGTTTGCGAACTCGCGTCCCAGCTGCCTTATTTCCACCCTGGGCTTTGTCGATGTCAGCCTCAATCTCGGCCACCAATACTTTAAGATTTTCGTACTCTTGCATTAAAATTGTCCTCCACTATGTGGTTAAAATTGATAGGAACTTAACTACCTGTGATTGCTTTGTCAAAGAAAAATGCCTTTTTTTGCAAAAAACGAGATTTATTTGTCTCTGATTTTATTGACTTTCGCATAACTAATTGATCCAACTGTGCTTACGGCCCAACACACCTGAGAAAAGAACGAAGCAGCTCTGAACGGCAAATATGGGCATTTTTGGCCGTTTTGTTTCATTGTTTTGGAAAACGCTTTTTTTGCCTTTCTACTTTTTTATGGCTTTGTTGCCTTTGTCCTCGTTTTTGTGGGATATGCCTGATTTCGAACTTGTGAGTTTTAGTTTTCTTTGTGTAGGAAACTTTTGCAGGGATTTTGTTCTTTCTTATGATAGCCAAGGCATTTTCGCACACTTCTACCGTGGTATTGTCAGAATGCTTCAAACCTTGTGACAAGGCCTCGAGGGCTATTTTTCCCATTCTGCCTTGCATTTTTCTCAACCCATAAGCAGCTGCACTTTTCGTTTTTCTCGTTGCTTTACTGAACAAGGCTTCCTTGAGAATCTCTACTCCATCATCCTGCATCCAGGATAGATTAAATGCGCTTTGTCGCACGGCGGATGTATTGGACGAATATAATTGTTCTCGCAGCTTTTCAAGAAGCTTTATAGAATCCTGGTCCTTTTCCCGGCCTGAAGGTTTTCTTTTTTCTAACTTCATAAAGCAATCCATTAACGTATCGGCAAGCATATGCCGGCTAGTGAAGGCAGTTAGCTATCACCGCACCATGCATAAACAGCACACATATGAAGTTGTTTTTTTAGATGGAGACCTGTGAAGCAATCAAACACTCCCTTGTTTAACATTCAGGTGGGGGTTCAACTCTCAGTATAGTCTGAGCCCCGCGTCCTCGCATTCTTGGCTTACCCTCCCCAAAGCCAGGATTCTTTAACTTGCCCCAAATAAACCGTTTGTTTTCACTCAGCCAGCTCTCCTTAGCAAACATCTGAAAACAGATGCAGTTAAAAAACGAGTCGGAACACACAGGCGTTTATGAAAACAGGATTGTCTACGCTTATTGCGTGTTTGTCCTGACGCCTCGAAGCCACAATCTCATAAGCTTTGCAGTTGTACTCCAACTCTGCTGGATATTTTTACAAGGGATAGTTGGGCTGTCAAATGATTTATTTGGAGAAAAATCAATGTTTTTCTTAATAATTTCCAGCCATACCGAGAGGCAAAGGTGTGGCTGGGTTGAGAGTTTTTGCTGATAAAAAACATTTTTTTGTAGCAAAACAGCATTCTCAAACGTCTCAATATATAGTTGCGGATTTTGACTTAGGACCGATAACTCATAAAGGTTAGGCAGAGGTTTTCTGTTTGACACAACTTCTTTATTTATATATACTTAGTGTTGTTTTTGCAGTTTTTTAGGTAGTAAGACAAGAATGAACTACAGGGCGAATAACAACAGAAAGAAGAAATTAGGTGCGTTGCTTTGTGAAAAATCGTACCTGGACGAGACCAGCCTTGAATTTGCGCTTGCAGAACAGAAGATTAGACATCAGCGTTTGGGCCGCATTTTGTTAGAACTTGGGTATATAACGCAAGCTCAGTTAAATGAGGCACTTTCACTTCAAGCGGGCATAGAAAAGGTGGACTTGGTTGATGTTTCGTTGGGTAGCGAAATCATCGGCCTTGTGCCGGTTGAATTGGTCAGCAAGTATAATATTTTGCCACTTTGGTACGAGGATGACCGATTGGCAGTGGCGATGACAGACCCCTTTCAGCCACAGGTTGTTGAGGATTTGCGGTTAGTAACCAACTGCTCGTTGCGTCGGTATTACGCTGACCCGCTGCAGATGGAAGATGCGATACTGAAATTCTACGGCAGCAATGTTGCGAGAATGCTGGACAACTTAGTTCCGGCTGAACAGAAGGCGGAGACTGAGCTGGATAACGGGGATTATTCACCAGCCAAACTGCATGAGCTGGCGCGAGAACCTTCTTTAGTTAATCTTGTGAATTTGGTCATACTCGAGGCGATTGAAGCCCGCGCCAGTGATATCCATATTGAACCATTTGAACAGCAGGTCAAGATAAAGTACAGAGTCGACGGTATGCTTGTAGAAAAGACACCTTCGTCGAAGCGTCTTCAGGCGGCAATTATTTCACGAATCAAGATTATGGCAAATATGAATATTGCTGAGAGATTTGTGCCCCAGGACGGTCATATTGAATTTATGGGCAAAAGCGGGAGAATTGATATTCGTGTCTCGACCGTCCCGACGGTATTCGGCGAAGCAGTTGAACTCAGACTGCTGGATAGAACCATCTCGTTAATGAAGCTTGAAGATTTGGGGATGAACGCTCAATGTCTGAAAGGTTTCACTAAGTGTCTGCATAAGACACACGGGATTGTTCTTGTTACGGGGCCGACCGGCTGTGGTAAGACAACGACACTTTACGCGGCATTAAATAAGATATACTCGCCGGCTGTTAAGATGATAACGATAGAAGAACCCGTTGAGTATCAGCTTGAAGGCATTAATCAAATGCCAGTCAATCCGAAAAGGGGCCTGACGTTTGCCACAGGGCTGCGACATATACTGCGTCATGACCCGGACATTGTGATGGTGGGAGAGATCCGAGACAAGGAAACTGCTGATATTGCCATTCGTGCGGCGTTGACCGGTCACCTTGTGTTCTCCACGCTTCACACAAACGATGCACCGGGGGCGGTTACAAGATTGATTGACATGGGTGTTGAGCCGTTCCTGTTGGCCAGTTCGCTGGAAGGTATTGTGGCTCAGAGACTTATACGTAAGATATGTCCAAGGTGCAAGGAGTCCTACAAGCCGGACGAAAACCTTATTAGAGCCTTAAATGGCTCAGTAGATATTCAACCTAGTACGAAGTTCTACCATGGTGCCGGTTGTCATGAGTGCGGTCAGACAGGTATGAGCGGCAGGACAGGTATATTTGAGTTGCTTAGAATAACCGGTAAGCTGCGGGAGTTGATAGCAACACGGCCGACGACCGAACAAATTATAAAGGCGTCACCCGCAGACCATATCAGTATGGTGCATGATGGCATTAGCAAGGTGTTGGAAGGTGCCACGTCACACGAGGAAGTTTTCAGAGTCGCAAAGACTATAGGTGAGGAAGAATGAAGCGTATCTCGAACTAAATGCGAGATATCAGAAGCGAGGTATGAGAAGTGGGCCAGTTTTCCTATAAGGCGGTTGATAAAACCGGAGGGTACGTCATGGGCTCGATAGAGGCGGCGGACCGTAAGAGTGCTGTTCTTACCTTGGCTGAAGATGGCCAGTTCGTGACGGAACTGGCGGAAAAGGCTCTGGCACAAAGTCTCAACGGTGATGGCAAGGCTGCACTGGACATAAGCAGGTTTGTGAGGCTTGGTTCGCGAAGGGTCACCAGCAAAGATATTTTGGCTATGACTACGCAGCTGAGCACAGCTTTAAAGGCGGGGCTTCCGTTGCTCAACGGGATTGAGCTTATTCACAAGCAACAACACAAGATTGCAATGAAAGAAATTTTCGATGGACTTGTGAAGTCGGTAAACGCCGGACAGTCACTATCGGAAGCTATGGCTGAGTATAAGGATGTTTTCAGTCCATTGTATCTGTCGATGATAAGAGTTGGCGAGACAGGAGGGATTCTGGAAGAGACAACAACCCAGTTAGCAAGGATATTAGACAGGGACGAGAAAATAAAGATAAATATGAAAAATGCCTCGGCTTATCCTATTTTTGTGTTGTGTGTGGGACTTGTTTCTGTAGTTGTGGTGATAACATGGATATTACCAAATATATTGGCTACGATAGGGGGCGGCATTGCAGTGCTGCCTTGGCCGACAAGGATGTTGATGGCACTAAGCGGTTTTTTGAAGGCGTTGTTTACAAAGGTTCACGGCTGGGTCTTTATTGCACTGATTGTAGCAGGGCTGTATTACCTGAGAAAATGGACGATGTCAAAAGGCAAAATCAAATGGGATGCTTTTAAGATGAAGATTCCCATTCTTGGTTCGGTTTTGCGGACAATAGCGGTGGGCAGGTTCGCCAGAACTCTGGGAGCGCTGACGAAAGGAGGCGTTACTATTCTTGAGGCTCTAAGCGTCGTTCGTGACACACTTGGTAATGAATTTCTGGGCAGGGAAATTGACGCTGTGGCTGAAAAGGTCAAGCGTGGAGAATCGCTGGCGGTACCTTTGGGCGAATCGGGGTATTTTCCGCCATTGCTTGTTCAAATTACCTCGATAGGTGAACAAACGGGCAAGCTTGATGAATTACTGCTTAACGCGGCCGAGACTTTCGATGCAGAGGCTGACTCGGCGATAAACAGATTCATGGCTGTTTTCCCTGCGGTATTGATATTAGTTCTGGCTTTGGTGATAGGCTTTATAATAGCAGCAACCCTGCTGCCAATAGTTGTAATGGAACTTGGTGCAGGTGGATTTCGGTAGTGATTTGCGGTTTGATTAATAATCTGCGACATAAAATATTGTTGAAATGATTTTTAGGAAAGGTAGCCAAATGGCGAGGACGAAGCGTAAAAACAAGGCATTTACCCTTGTGGAATTACTTGTGGTGATTTTGATTATATCGATGCTTGCTGCCTTTGTGGCGCCGCGGATGTTCAAGGGACTCGGCAAGGCCAAGAGGGACATAGCAAGAGCAAAAATGGCAATTATCGAAGATGCACTCGCCAGATTCTATATCGATTGCGGGCGATATCCGGACGACTCAGAGGGACTTGAAGTATTGATTATAGCACCTGCAGACCTTGAGGAGAAGTGGAACGGGCGATATCTGAAGCCAAGCGAACTCAATGACCCGTGGGACAATCCTTATATCTATGTGGCAGACGGTGAATACAACCCCGGCAGTTACGACTTGATAAGCTATGGAGCGGATGGCCAGGAAGGCGGCGAAGGTGATGATGAAGATGTAATTAATGATTAGATTAACTTCCGATAGCTACGAATGAAAAGGCAAAACTTTCAATTTGAACTCGATACAAAACGACGGGACTTTAAACCATTGAGAATCTTTACCAGAGGTAAAATAGAACCCTGTGGTACTTTATTTCTGATGGGGTTTACTATCTCAGAGTTGTTACTTGTAGTGGTTATTATTGCCCTTATCGGCAGCGTCGGCGGCGGGGTTTATGTGGGGACATATAAGAAGATGCTGGTAGAAAAGGAGGCACGTAACTTTTTGCTTACAGCTAAATATGCAAGGATAATGGCGATTGAACGACAGTGCCAATACCAGATGCAATTGGATGTAAACAATAACGGATTTGCGCTAACCAGCTCGAGGTGGAATGAAAGAACCGGGGAGACAGAGCATGAAATAGTGAAAGATTATTATTGTCGACCTGTTGAATTTGAAGGTGACGTTAAGTTTGAGGACATTCAAATCATACCGATTGGTTCGGAGACGATAACTGACAGCGAAGAGGGCCAAACAATAGTTTTTTGGCCGAACGGCACTGCAGAGTCAGCGGTCATTCAGATTGGTGACGGCAACACTCATTGTACGGTGGTTATTTGCGCTTCAACCGGCAAGGCAACGATGTATTTCGGCACCAAGGATGAAGCTAAAATCGGTACTATCGATTTGGACGCAGAACGATGATTGGGTCAAAAAGAAACAACAGAGGCTTTAATCTGGTCGAGACCGTTGTTGCCAGCATCATCCTTTCCGGAGCTGTATTGACGGTCGGGGCAGTCAGTACAAGATCTCTGAGTGGAACAAGACTTAACAGGCAGTATGAAATAGCAGCATCGTTAATAGACAAGCAGCTTAGTTTAATTGATTATATCGGCATCGATGAGTTTATCGAACTGGGACATATGGAAGGAGTGTTTGAGGAGTTTGAGCCTGGGTATCATTGGGAGGTTTCTGCCGAATATGAGGGCATTGATAATCTTTATCTGTTAAACATAACCGTCAGTTGGATTGAACGCAATCGTCCCTATAGCGTCTCAGTTGAGACGATGCTAAATGGGACCGGTATGTTGGTCGATATAGAACAAGAATGATTGGAAAAAAGACGAATATCAGAAAGAGTGGATTCACACTGGTAGAAGTACTGGTGGCCACGACAATAGGAACCTTTATTGCATTAGTGGCGGTAAGCGCACTGAAGGCAATTTCGGTCAGTGCTGAGCTTGTTAACAATAGCACAGAGGCTGCCGCTGAGGTAAGGTTTGCATCGGATATGATTGCAGGTGACCTTGCTAATCTATACCGTGACGGGAATGCAGTAGATACCAAATTAGTTGGTACGAACGGAGAATCAGAACCGGGCGGTGTTAGTTTTTTGACTTTATATACCGTTGGCAGGATGAAGGCCAGGGTCGACCAGCCGGAAGGTGATATGTACGAGGTGGAATATTTTCTGGTAAAAGATGAAGAGAGGTCGACTCTTTTAAGACGATTGTGGCCCAATCCTGATAGGGAAACTGAACCGGGTGGAATCTTGACCGTAATCGCCGAGGATATCGAGATTTTCAAGGTCAGATTTTTTGACGGAGAGGAATGGTCCGATGAATGGCCAGAGGAGATGAATTCTTTGCCAGGATTGGTAGAGGTAACTATAGCAGCAAAACAGCCAAGCCGAGGAGAGCCGGCCATGGAGTCTTTTATGGTGAATTTCGCCAGATTACAGAGGACAGAGGCCGGCGCTGTTGAAGATGGTGGGGAAGAAGAAAGTGGCGAGATAAGTGAGGAACGTAATTGATATAAGAAGGTCAGAAACAAAACAAGAATTTAACTGAAAGAATGGGTACTAATAGTAATAGTAGCAATAAGAAAGGACTTGTTCTTGTCGCCGTCCTGTGGATAGTCGTAGTGATGATGGTAATTGTGGCGACCGTTGGACGAACCAGCCGACTTGATACAAAAGTTTGCCTGACGAGAACAGAACAGCTGCGGTGCAAGTGGGCCTGTCGGGCAGGGATGGAGAGAGCTATCGGTGTATTGAACGAGGACACGAGGGAGAGTGATAACCTGATGGATTTGTGGAGTGACAATGATGAGGATTTTAATAATGTGCCGTTGGAGCAATGTGTGTTTAGTGTCCGGGTTATCGATGAGGCGAGTAAATTAAACTTAAATACCGCTACAAAAGAGCAATTATTAGCTTTGCCGAATATGGAGGGGAGAATAGCAGATGCGATAATCGATTGGCGTGACAGAGATGATGCACCAAGTGCAGAAGGTGTCGAAGGTGGCTATTATGCGAATCTTCCATTTGGGTATCCGATTCGGAACGGCCGTTTCAGGACAATACGTGAACTGCTTTTAGTCAAGGATGTTACAGAGGAGCTGTTGTATGGAGAAGACACGAACTTGAACGGAAAATTAGACTACAATGAGAGAGACGGTGATGAAAATCCACCGGCCGATGATGGAGATGATGAGCTTGATCAAGGGTGGATAGCATACCTGACATGCTATTCGTATGACAAAAACATGGATGCCTATGGCACTGAAAGGATTAATGTCAACGAAGCTGAAGAGGGCGAACTTGAAGAGTCTCTGGGTATAAGAGGATCTCAGGCTAAATGGATTGTGGAGAGACGCGAAAGGAACAATTACAGGAGTATTTCCGACCTGATAAATGAGAACAGCCCGAAGGAGCCCAGAGAGAATTCTGGGAACGATCCGAATGAGGCTGAGCCGTTGGATTTACAGACCTTTTTTCAGATTGCAGATAGAATAACAGTAAGTAACGACAGAGAGATACAAGGAAGAATCAATATCAATACCGCACCAAAGGAAGCTCTGGTAGCTTTATTGGGTGGTGGTAATGAAGCAGATGAACTTGCTGCAAATATAATTACATATAGGGACGGTTTGATTGGTGGTATGCAGAGTATTGCACAGGTAATGAATGTGGGGTCAATGAAAATCGATACTTTTAAGGAAATTGCGAACTATATAACGACCCGTTCGGATGTTTTTA
>CAYSLN010000027.1:0-7988 GCA_964431825.1 uncultured Pirellulales bacterium
CTTTTTCTTGGGAATTGTCTGCCTGTGTCTCTCTGCCGCTTTGGGGATGTATTATTTGATAGCATACCTGAAAGGTGCAATCACCGTCAGTGGTTGGACTACACTTGTGTTACTAATGCTGTCATCTTCCGGAATCATTATGTTTTCAGTAGGCATCATAGGTGAGTATCTGTTGCGCATTATTCAGGAAGTGTACCGAATCCCCCAATATGTAATCAAGGATAAGGAGATTTAGAACTGGCTATGAAAAAGACCTCATAGAAGCAAATAGTCTGGCAAAACTATTGCAGGATTTGGGCGTATAGAGAGAGCTGACATGACAACCATTATGATTTTAGGTGCCGGAGTATATCAGGTTCCGGCAATTGTCAAAGCCAAAGAAATGCAACTTCGCGTTGTAGCTCTCAGTTACTTCCCAGAAGACCCTGGACTTGCCTTGGCAGACCGCGGGTATAATATCAGCACCACCGACAAAGAGGCCGTATTAAGAATTGCCAAAGAAGAGCATATTGATGGTATAATGACAATTGCCTCTGAGGCCTCTGCGCCAACAGTTGCCTATGTTGCCTCAAAGTTAAACCTTGTAGGAATTGAATATGAGACCGCAAAAATAGTTTCGAACAAATACCTGTTACGAAAGACCCTCGAGGCAAATGGAATTGAAGGACCAAAGTTCAGACAGGTCAATGATGTCGACAGCGTGATTTCCTTTCTGGAAGAAGTTAGGACGCCAATTGTCATTAAGCCATTTAGCGAATCCGGTAGTAGGGGGGTGGCAAAGATTATCGAGCCTTCCGAGGTTGCCGGGAAATTCCAGAGTTGCCTGCAGGCAATGCGCAATAAAAATGGCATCATCGCCGAAGAGTACATAGATGGAATTGAACTCGGAGGGGACTGCTTAATCAGAGAAAGCCAACTTGTGTTTTGCGAGTTTACAAGAAAGTCTCTAAATAGCCATTACGTTCCTATTGCTCATTTGGTCCCCGCTGAAATCGATAGTTCAGTTAAATCGACCACAAAAGACTTGTTGTGTCGGGCGGCGCGAGCGTTACAGATTACTGATGGAGTAATTAATTTTGATATTAAACTGGCTCGCAATGGCCCCACAATCATTGAGATTGGTGGACGCCAGGGAGGTAATTGCATTCCCTCCCTGCTGGAATCTTATACAGGTGTCGATCTTATTAAGGAGAATATTAAGTTTTCGCTTGGTCAAAAGAACGAGATTGATGTGCGTTATACAGAAAACGTTTACGCGGTTAGGATTCTGTGCGCAAATAAAAGCGGGATAATAAAGAAAATAAATAGTGTGGAAGATATTATTCCGAAAGAGGACATCATAGAAAAGGTTTTTGATTGCAGGGTGGGAGACAAAATTGACATTTTAGATAATGGAGCCAATAGACTGGGACACGTTATTTTCAAGTCAAAAACGACAGAGCAAGCAAAAAGAAACATTTGTAACTTGGATACAATTTTTGTTGTGGAGTAGGGAAGAATGAACTGTCGGTTATATTTTTTCTTTATCTGGGTATTTGAAAATTGCTTATAAGCAAAGGAAGTTAAGCAGATAGGCTAATGATGAAGCGCAGGATTCCGTATAACAAGCCCTGTTTCGAAGGCAAAGAATTGGTTTACATCGCCGAGGCGATCAATAACGGCATCATATCAGGCGACGGCCAGTTTACCAAAAGGTGCCATGCTTTTCTTGAAGCCGAATTAGGTGTCAAGAAAGCATTCCTTACCACCTCGTGCACACATGCCCTTGAGATGGCCGCCATCCTGCTCAACATAGAAGCTGGCGATGAAGTTATCGTTCCTTCGTTTACCTTCGTATCAACCGCCAACGCATTTGCCCTCCATAAAGCCAGGATAGTATTCATCGATATCAGACCAGACACGCTGAATATGGATGAGACTCAACTGGAAAAATTGATAACACCACGAACTAAGGCCGTTGTTCCTGTACATTATGCGGGCGTGGGATGTGAAATGGATACCATCCTTGAGATCGCAGGCCGGCACAATATCGCTGTAGTCGAGGATAATGCTCACGGCTTATTCGGAAAATACAAAGGTAAACCGCTCGGTAGTCTCGGATGTATGTCAGCCCTGAGTTTTCATGAGACAAAGAACGTTACCTGTGGCGAAGGCGGAGCATTACTACTCAATGACCCCCGGTTAATTGAGCGGGCCGAGATTATTCGCGAGAAGGGAACGAGTCGCAGTCGTTTTTTTCGGGGCGAGATAAAGAAATACACATGGGAGGACATCGGATCGAGTTATCTGCCGTCGGATATACTCGCAGGATTCCTTTACGCACAGCTCGAAGCCAAAGACCATATACAGGAACATCGCCGGCGAATATGGCAGTACTACTACTCTGCTTTGATACCCTGGGCCCAAGAGCATGGTATTCACCTTCCTGCAATTCCGGAACACTGCGATCAGCCATACCATATGTTCTATATGTTAATGCCCTCACATGAAGACCGCCGGCGAATGATTGAACATCTGGAATCACATGGTATCCGGTCCGTGTTCCATTATCTGCCTCTTCATCTTTCTGGAATGGGTGTACGAATGGGCGGCAAAAAGGGCAACTGCCCTGTAACCGAAGACATCAGTGACCGCCTGATTCGGTTGCCATTCTTTAATAAATTGACCGGGATAGAACAAGAGTGCATTGTAGAGGCTGTCTTTAGCTTTTACAATTAGTCAAGCGCGTAGCTAAATGGGCAAAGAAAATACAGACAATTTAAACGCTAAAGAGCAGCAATCGCGTAACCGTTATTGGATTTGGGTTCTGCTTTTTGCAGTTATATTGCTGGCAGCTCTCGTTCGCTTTCGTCTGCGGGAAATACCGTTAGAACGCGACGAAGGTGAGTATGCATATGGGGGACAATTAGTACTGCAGGGATTTCCATCTGATGCGCCACTATGTAACATAAAGCCGGGCATTTACGCTGCCTATGCACTGATTGAGGCTGTCTTCGGCCAGACTCACGGCGGTATTCGTCTCGGCCTGCTCGTTGTCAATGCTGCTACTATTCTTGTGCTGTTTCTTCTGGCGAAAAGACTCTTTGGGCCAGATACCGCCGTTGCGGCTGCGGCTGCTTATGCAATTCTATCACTCGGACAATCGGTCCTCGGTTTCTCTGCAAACAGAGAGCATTTCGTTATTCTTACCGCTTTAGGTGGCATCTTGTTAATACTGCATGCTATCGATCGCCCAAAGTGGTGGTCCCTGCTGGTAGGTGCTGTGCTGCTTGGAATCTCACTTACAATGAAAGTGATGGGCCTCATTTTCATCGTGTTTGCCGGACTATACCTGCTGTTCCGCGAGATTAAGCGCAGACCTTTTAACAGGAGAGTTTTTTTTGGCAAAGGCGTTTTGTTTACTTTCGGTGTAGCACTGCCGTATGCCTTGATTTGTTTGGTTCTTTGGTGGCTCGGAATGTTAAGGATGTTCTGTTTGTGGACCTTTGTATATGATATACAATATGCTTCCCAGGTCCCGATAGGAGATGCCTTAGGGAATCTGAAAGTGCAAATGTCCCATGTCGCAGGCCCGGCTGTTTTGGTTTGGATTATAGCTGGGATTGGTTTGACCGCTTTGTTCTGGAACAAAAAAGCCCACAAGCAGGCTTTTTTTACAGTAGGATTTACACTTTTCTCTTTTCTGGCGGTGTGTCCGGGTTTTTATTTTCGCTACCACTATTTTCTCCTTCTGTTGCCGGCTGTTGCCCTGTTGGCTGGCGTTGGTGTCAATTGCCTCTATACCCTTGTGACTCCGCGTCATTTTTTCTTGACTGCTAAGTTAAAGCCGCTTCTGTTGGTTCTAATCCTACTGTTTTACCCCCTCTATCAGCAGCGCAATTACCTCTTCACTATGAGTCCGACAGCGATATCGCGTACTACCTACAGAGGTAATCCATTCGTTGAATCTTTGGAGATAGCCCGTTACATAAGGGAAAACTCGACTGAGGACGACCAGATTGTCGTACTTGGCTCTGAGCCGCAAATCTATTTTTATGCGAACAGGCACTCGGCTACGAGCCACATGTACACTCATCTACTGATGGGACCCTATGATGTGGCCGCGAAGTTTCAAAAAGAGATGATTACTGAGATAGAGTCAGCCAAACCGAAGTTCTTGGTCTTTGTGGGTATTCCGATATCTTGGCTGCTCACGCCTAGCTCTGAGAAATTGATTTTTACATGGTACCAAAAGTACCTGCGTAAATATTACGAGAGGGTCGGCATTATTGATATTTATAAAGATGGCAATAATCTGTCCCTTTGGGATGAGGAGTCTATTGGATATACGCCCCAATCGCGTAACTGGATTTCCGTTTACCGCCGCAAGAACTCACAGAGCGATAATGAGCAGTAACTGGCGAAACACTCAAGCGAAATGGCATAAAGGTCATTCCTGTTCCATAACTATCAATGGTGATTAAATCAAGCCCTTGAATGATCGATAAACCAGCAACGCGATGTATAGTTGGAACTGTCGATTTTGCCAAAAACTACTAGCAGAAACATCTTGAAATTTATGAAATTTTCGAGTATAATATTGCCGAAAATAGGGGCGTGTTGATAGCATAGAATTAACCACTTGATTAATCTCACCTTGACAATACAAGTCTATAGCATAAAAATCCAATTATGGCTGGCCTTTTTCCAACGGAGAACTCGTATTTGAACTATCAGCCGAAGATAGCCCCCCTTTTCAACCCTGATAGAATCGTGCTAACCAAGGGCAGTTTTCAGACCGCGCAGCAACGGGATTTTGTACACGCAATTTGTAAACTATACCCCCAGGCTCGGATTATAGAAAGAGTTGATATTTCCCACAATCGCTTTGAGCTTGGTTGCTCTGCTTCTTTGGAACTACATTACAAAGGTAAAAATACATTGGTATTTGGAGTACACAAAAGTGCGCTTATGTTTAGCGATGAGGATAGCAATACCTGCCCAAACTATTGGCATTTTTCTGTCTATGGTTTCTGTCCCTATGATTGCCAATATTGTTATCTGGCGGGTACACCCGGCGTAAAATTTTCACCCACAGTAAAAATATTTGTAAATATCGGGGAGATTCTTGACCGGATTGCCAGCGTTGCCTCCAAACTGTACGAACCTACGGCCTTCTATTTAGGCAAACTCCAGGATGCTTTGGCTCTTGATTCTCTCACCGGCTATTCCCGTTTAATTATTCCGTTTTTTGCTCAACAGAAAAACGCCAGGCTGATATTATTGACTAAAAGTGCCGGCGTAGACAACCTTCTCGATCTCGACCACCAAGGTCACACTATTCTTTCGTGGAGTTTAAATCCCACTGGAATTTCAAATGCTTTTGAATCAAATGTACCCTTACCTGACGAAAGAATCACTTCGATGCGGAAATGTGCAGATGCGGGCTACCCTGTTCGTGCTGTTATCATGCCGATAATTCCTGTCGAAAAATGGCAAAAGATGTACACCGACTTTTTAGAAAATCTTTTGGATTTAGTACCACTGGACCGCATTACGCTGGGGCAGATTTGTAGCTATTCCGGGGCTTTACGACTTACCGAACGAAAGCTGGGCGAGGACAATCCTATTTCAAGAATGCTCGAAAAAGGCAAATCCAAAGATGGCCGTGTTCGCTTTCCAATTAAGTTAAGGATTGAAGTCTATAGATATCTTGTTCGTACCATAAGAAGATTGCAACCACAGCTACAAATCGGCTTATGTATGGAGGAAATTGATACCTTCAAGGCTTTAAAAATGGAAAAGTCTATCGGTTGTTGTAACTGCGTGCTCTGAACGCGATAATGAGCAGTAAGATGCAGACTCTTGAAACGCTTGTTCCGCTAACGAAACCATCTTGGAGTTTGCCTAAATAGAAAGACGTGCGTTGTGTCAGCCTTGAAGCAATGCCGGAAATCCGGCCTAGGTCATGTTTTGAATCGGGAGCTTTTCGAATGACGTTTGCCAAGCAGCATTTCTGGTATAGAACATAGCAATTTAAGTTTGCCTTACCCCGAACTATCCACTTATCTTCCGTTTAGTAACGACCGATATATCTTCTGAGACGGCAACAAGTCCAAACAACCATATAGGGAAAGAGATATGCCTAAACAACGTGGAGAGATATATCTGTATCACTATACAACCGCAGAGGGCCTGATCGGCATCGTGCGAAATAGAAATATCTGGGCAACGGAAGTGTTCCACCTGAATGACTGGGAGGAATTTCTTGGAGGCATCAATCTCGCTCATGAATATCTGGTGCGACTGCGTAAGGAAGCAGCTACGCGTACAGATGAGTCTGGAGTCGAGCGATTCGACTGGCTCATCCAAGGAATCGATAGAATTGGCCCCGGCCAGTCTTTGCGAAGATATGTTTCCTCATTCTCAAAAGAACATGATGAGTTGAGCCAATGGCGTGCTTATTGCCCAAGTGGAGGATTTTCAATTGGGTTTCCTAAAAAGCGGTTGGTAGCACTTGCGAAGAAACAAGGCTTTGTCCTTAAAAAGTGCATCTACGAATTGGACAAACAAATCGAAGTCATCGAGAGCACGGTGGATAGGGCTATGCAGCAAGGACCTAGCCAACAACAGATACTGCTGGCCGGTCCGGGTGCTGAGTCATTGATTAGGTGCACACTTAGCAACAAGCTGATTTGGGAATTAGCCCGGGTTTGTCCAATACTGAAAAATGTAGCCTTTAAAAGAGAAGTGGAATGGCGGTTGATTTCAGAACCGCGATCTGGTGGAGAACATAATCAGATTCAGTTTCGTTCCAAGAATGGAATGGTCATTCCATACAAAGAATTTACTCTTAATGATGCCGAACTGTGGAGAAAAGTGAGAGTGACAGTTGGGCCATCACCACATCCAGAAGAATCCCACGCATCAGTGTACCAACTCTTAAGGTGCCATACTGGTTTCGCGCATGCTATAACAAACACTTCTGCCTCTTACCGAGCATGGTAGTTATTAGATTATTATGTTCGAAATTGGACTCGAATCCCTATTTTCAGGACAATCGAACATAGCGATACACATCACAACCAAACGAATGACTCGTTGTTTGGACTGTTGCCTTTGCATGGGTTGGCATTATCGATTTTGGCCTTGTAAAGATTTGCCGGATGTAACCTTATGAGACCCTCCATGTTTGAAGTTTTTTTGCGTTGACAGGCGGATCGGCAAGTGCTATAATGAATGTGCCTTTAGGGGTAGTTTCTGTCCGGCCCAAATGTAAAGGCGCTGGTTATCCGGCACAAAAATCATTGTCTCAGGAGCCCGGCCAGCATATCGGATTTCAAGAGGGTGATATGATGAAAAGTATGAAGAAAATAAAAAGTGAAAAATCAGAAGTAAGAGCTTTTGCATTTTGTCTTTTTACTTTTGCCTCCGTTTTGTGTAGTTTGATATTTATGCTGTGTGGTTGCGGACTTGGCGGCCCGCCGGGCGAGACTGTCAAAGAAGCTGATAGAAAGCACAAGCGTAATCTTCGTGTCAATCGACAGGAAATGGTGGCAGACATGGAAAAGGTTCTGCTTATTGATAAGCCCAGTA
This sequence comes from uncultured Pirellulales bacterium, assembly GCA_964431825.1. GTDB lineage: Bacteria > Planctomycetota > Phycisphaerae > Sedimentisphaerales > Anaerobacaceae > CAYSLN01. Next base: position 7,576 of record CAYSLN010000027.1, read on the forward strand.
GACTTAACGACAAAAGGATACCATGACCTGGAATACTGCTACCGGGAAGTGGGCGTTGTAGAAGGGATTTGATTTGTGGAAACGCTGGTCGATTACTTTCACCGGGTAGCGGTATATCCCCGGTGGGTTGTTGGCATTGAGCTGGTTCTTATCGGGTTGGTTATTTACTGGGTTGTCGATTTCCTCGAAGGTACTCGCGGGGAAAGGTTGTTCCGGGGTGTCTTATTCATTCTTGTTGCAGGCGTTCTTATCCTTAATTTGGTTGTCCAGCGTTTTGGCTTCGAACGGCTTCAGTACCTCTACAAAGGCTTCTTAATCGCCGTGTTAATCATCGCCGTCGCTGCATTTCAACCGGAGATCCGGAGAGTACTTATACGAATAGGCCAGCCTCGCTTTTGGCCGGGCTCATCGCA